>JBDWQX010000260.1:0-22479 GCA_039986395.1 Cyclobacteriaceae bacterium | reverse complement strand
TTCGAATCAGGCATTTAATGCTTTTTTGAAAACATTAGAAGAACCACCTGACTATGCCATTTTCATTCTGGCTACCACTGAGAAACACAAAGTCATTCCGACGATCCTTTCGAGATGCCAGATTTACGATTTCAACAGGATTGAAGTTGAAGATATTGTAAAACAACTTCAAAAGATCGCGGAGAAGGAAGGCGTGGAAGCGGAGCATGATGCACTTCATCTGATCGGGCAAAAAGCAGACGGAGCCCTTCGCGACGCACTTTCGATTTTTGATTTGATTACAACCTTCTCCTCAGATGGAAAAGTTACCTACGCGGACACCATCAAGAATCTGCACATTCTTGACTATGACTACTATTTCAGACTCGTTGATCATCTGCTAGCTGAAGATATGTCTGAGGCAATATTGCTTTTCGACGAGATCATTCGCAATGGATTTGATGGCAATAACTTCCTGATTGGCCTGCAACAGCATCTAAGAAATCTTCTTATTTCGAAAGACTCCAAAACTGTTGCGCTTTTGGAAGTGTCCGAAACGCTGAAAGGAAAGTACCTAGAGCAGTCACAAAAGTGCAATCAATCGTTTCTTCTCTCCTCACTAAACATCTGCAATCAATTTGAGCTAAACTACAAGGTCAGCAAAAACCAGCGACTGCATGTCGAGCTCTGTCTCATGAAGCTGGCTCATCTGCCAAGTGCACTTACATTGACCGCTAACTCCACTGAAGATGGAGTAAAAAAAAAACAGCATAGCTCAGTAGAAAAGACCAAAGAGTCAGAAAAGAAGGCTCCCGAGGCTGAGTCTTCAGCTACTGAAAAGCCCTCAGTACCAGAACAATCTTCAGTTGCTGCACCTCCTTCATCTGATGCTCCTCCTCCCGAAGTGCCACCACTTCCAGAGGAACCTCCAAGACAAGAAGATTTCATTTCGTCGGTCGAAATCGAGAAACCCGCTGCTGCGACTCCGAAGAGTGAACCCCTACCTGTAATGGTGAAAGAGCCTACCGCCTCCTCTGAGACTAAAGAGACACCAAGCATCTTCAAAAAGAAAAAAGAGGAAGCAAAAGAAGAACCTGGCGAAAGCTCAGTCACAAGCAAAAAAGAGGAAGAATTCACAGAAGAGAATCTGCAGACCGTCTGGAAACAGTTTGGAGAACAGAAATCAAATGCAGGGGATACGGACAAATTGATCCTTGGGAGAGAGATCAAAAAAGGAGAAGGAAGTGATATTTTAATGTTTCTAAGTAGTCAGTTAGAGGTGAGCTTTCTTGAAAAATTCGAAACGGAACTTATTCAATTCTTAAGAACAGAACTAAAGAATGATCACATATCCATAAACAAACAAGTAGCGCAGGTAGACGAAGGGAAAAAACTGTATACAAGCAAAGACATTTACGATCACATGGTCAAGCAGAATCCAAAGCTTGCAGACTTGAAGGAACGGTTGGGGTTGGATTTTGATTATTAGAAAGTAAACTCTCCCCTAACCCCTCTCTTAAAAGAGAGGGAGAATTTCTGCTAAGAATTTGGGGTGAGTTAATAAATAATATCTGCAACTACTGGAACCGATTAGGTCATTTCTGATCTTAGAGGAAAGTATTCCTTTTTCAAGAACTGAACTCTCCCCTAACCCCCCGAAACGTCGGACCGCGCTTCAAGAGAGAGGGGAGAAATTCTGCCAAGAATTTAGGGTGAGTTCCATGAAATCTTACTCAACAACTACCACACTCATAGACTTTGAGGGTCACACCCACATCAAGATCACTACTAGACATTTCGTTCAACTCCATCAACTCATCCACCGTCATTTCGTATTTTCTGGAAATGGCATACAAGGTTTCTCCCGGAGCCACAAGATGCGAGCGAAGCGTTTTAGTTTCAATCACTTCTTCCACAGGCGTTTTCACTCGAATGTTTTGGCCTATTCCCAAAGCATCAGGATTGGGCAATTCGTTCCACCGAAGTAAATCCTGTATCAGTACATCATACTTCTGAGCGATTACCCACAGAGATTCCCCAGGAGCAACCGTGTGAATAGATACCTTTTTCAACTCCTCTGAACTATCCACCACTGGTACCACAATCTGGTCCGAATCATCGTAAGTGACTCTTTCCTCATCACTAACAGAAGCGAGAGCAACAGTCCTTTCCTGCCTCTCCTCTGCCTGATGATAGGCTATTGCTTCACTAGCGGGGCGTGTTTTTTTCAGCCACAAAACTCTACCTGGCTTTACCTCATCAATAATACTCATTCCGTTCTTCTTAGCTAGCTTGCTCAATTGAACACCATACTGCTGAGACACATCCCACAAAGTCTCTCCTTTCTTAGCTACGTGAAAGCCAATCTTCGATTTCCCTTTCTTCTTTTTCACGTAATAGAACTCGCTTGATATAATGCCATCCGAAGGTCCCATATCATTGAATTTTCTGAATTTCTTTTCGCTGATCCCAGACCTGGCCGAAAGGGAGTGCACATCATCAACTTCCTTTGATAGTATCGAAGGAATGCCATTGAGGGGAATAATCGTAGCCTTGTCTACTTTGGTAATGCCACGCTTGATTTCTGTCGGGTAGACTTTTGCTTCGGGCTCAGGAATTCGCTTCGTCGGCCTGGACTCTTTTGTATTATTGGAGGCAACAAGTCTTCTTGGTGGTGATCCTTCTTTTGGGATTAGCACAACGTATTCCTTGTCACCTGGTACAGTACCCCTCTTTAGCCATTTATTGTATTTCTTCACTTCTTCCAAGTCTACCTTGTTCTTCCTGGCTATCTCGGAGAGTGTCCTGCCTTTTGTATCAGTCTCCTCATCCAACCAGATGTTTTCAGAATGAGGCAATCCAACCGATGGAGAAAATGCAACCACATGTGCTAAGAATTTTTTCACATACCAATGCGTTTTATTGTCAATGGTCATCTTCTTGGCCCCATACTTCGATTTGTCCACCAACTTCGCCGCTCCACCTCTTCCAGTGTTGTAGGCCATAACCGCATAAATCCAGTTATCGTAGAAAAAATTGTTCGCATTCAAATACTTAGCTGCACCGTAGGACGCTGACACGATATTCAGTCGCTCATCCACCCCACGCTCCACCTTCAGTCCAACTTCTCTGGCAGTAAAATCTTTGAATTGCCAAAAACCAACCGCATTAGCCACTGAAACCGCATCCGAGATTAACGCACTTTCCTGTACGGCTAAGAACTTAATTTCATCAGGGACATTGCTTTCAGCGAATGCCCGCTCTATTGTCGGGAAATACAAATTCATGCGATCGACCAGAATACCGTAGTAGGTCTGACTTGCTGTAAGCCGGTCCACATCCTTTTGTATCTGCCTTCTCGCGCTCTCAGAGATGTTCAACCGCATCCCTCCAAAGTCCATCTCTCTTGGTACAGTCTGAGCGAATGAATTTGAAAGAAGTGTAAAAAAAAGGATGAAGTAGACAGAGACCCTCTTAAGCCAAACCCCAAAAACAGATCTTGCAACTTGCAACTCGTAACTTGTACCCTTAGTCTTCATAGTTTTCTTAAAATCATTAGCCCGTCTCGAATTGGAAATAGAACGTTCTGAACTCTGTTATCGGTGTGCACATTTTTATTAAACGACCGTAGCGCCTGCGTGTATTTATCATTTTTGGTTTCATCAATGATCTTGCCGCTCCACAGAACATTGTCGGCAATGATGAATCCGCCAGAGTTGGTTTGGTCAATCACCAAATCAAAGTAACGGCCATAGTTTTCTTTGTCTGCATCGATGAAAACTAAATCCCAACTCAAATCTAAGGTAGGTATCAAATCCACTGCATTTCCCACCTTCATCTCAATCTGATCAGCATACTTTGATGCTGAGAAATATGCTCGTGTTCTCACCGAGAGTTCCTCATTATTATCCAAGGTTATGAGCCTCCCCTCTTCTTTCATTCCTTCTGCCAGGCAGAGAGTTGCATATCCAGTGTATGTTCCAATTTCCAGAACATTTTTTGGGCGAATCATATGAGAAATCAGCGATAAGACCCTGCCCTGCAGATGGCCTGAGAGCATTCTTGGCTTTAAAACATGGAGGTGGGTTTCCCGATTGATTTGCTGGAGCAAGTCAGATTCCGACTCAGTATGATCTTCCACATAGGCCTGAAGATCCTCAGGGAGAAATTCCATGTACACAAAGATAGAAATTTACTCACAGCAGGACTTAAAAAATTTCTGAAACCTCATTAGAAATTTCTCATGCCATCATAACTGACTTAAGCAGGCATCATGCTGCAGGATGAGGCTCACCTGTGCACAATCCTGTCAAATCAGTCAAAAGTAAGAGCGTAGGTAGGCTTGGTCTTAGTAAGGCGGGCAAAGTACTTCTTTTCGCCTGCCTTTAGTGTAAGAACATTGGACTGATCTGGAAACAGTTCTGTAAAAAAACCAGCAACGATTTCAATCCTTTCCAAGGAAGCAGACGACTTGAATTTGAAGTTTAGAAAGTATGCGTCGTTCTCAATTTCCGATGATACAAATTCCAAATTCTCCCTCCGATCATTGGTCTTGAATAGTAGATTTTTTCTAAAATACTTGACTATGTCTAGTTGATTAATTTTTGCAAATTCCTCACCGCTAGAACGTTTGTACTCAGGGTTAAAGTTTCTGATGGCGTTTTGCAGGTCATCCTGAAAAACTTTCACTGACACGGAAGATTCCAGCGTAGTGATATCATGATTTACATCTATTACTGAGATGTAAATTGCGTGATTGGGAGTCAATGCAAGTGCGAAAAGAAAAAAGAATGACTTCATAATGGATTGTTAAGTCAACGCTAATACACCATCGTTGTTAAGTGATGTTCAAGTTACATCTTCTGCTTTGGTTAACTTTCTACTCCTAACCAGAGTAAACGTACCATGCTTCGTAAGATTCCATTCCTTTTCCTCGCAGTTTTCTTAATCGGATGTACCTCTGTAAAAGAGCCAGTTAAAATAGACCTTAGTGAATTGACGATTTCTGATATTCACAAGGCTTATCAAGGAGATCGGTATACAAGTACCGATTTAGTGGTTGCATATCTTGAAACGATCAAGGTTAAAAATGAAGACTTGAATGCACTAACAACGATTAACGACAAGGCGTTGGAAACCGCCGCTGCTCTAGATCAAGAATATCAGGAAACGGGCAAACTTCGACCGCTTCATGGAATCCCAATGATTGTTAAGGATAATTTCAATACGAGAGGAATGCCGACCACCGCTGGGGCCCTGGCGCTTAAAGATTTCATTCCCAAAGAAGATGCCTTTATGGTTGATCGGTTGGTGAAGGCTGGTGCTATCATTATTGCCAAATCGAATATGGCGGAATGGGCCTTTAGCCCGATGCACAGTGAGAGTTCGACATTTGGCACAACTCGAAACCCCTATAATCTGGATCATGTTCCAGCAGGATCAAGTGGTGGAACTGCAGCAGCAATAGCCGCAAACCTTGGCGTGATCGGGTTGGGAACAGATACTGGCAACTCAATTCGCGGGCCTTCCTCACATTGTTCATTGGTCGGTTTTCGCTCTACACTGGGCCTGACAAGTCGCAGTGGTATTGTTCCGCTCTATCTCCGAAATGACGTGGCTGGACCAATGATGAGAACGGTCGAAGACGCAACCCGTGTGCTGGAGGTTATAGCGGGATACGATCCCGAAGATCCTGTCACGAAGTATTCCGATGGAAAAATTCCCGAGAATTATCAGCAGTTCCTTCAAAAGGATGGGCTAAAGGGAGCACGAATTGGAGTCTTAAGAGAATTGAGTGAAAACGATCCTGATCCTGAAATCAAAGCTTTGTTCGAACAAGCTATTTTGGATTTAAAAAATCTCGGTGCTGAAATCGTGGATCCCGTTGGGATTCCAAATTTTGCGGAGCTTAGACAAAATCAGTGGTGCTCAGAATTTAGAGCTGATGTAGAAAGTTACTTAACAACCTACGTCAAACGAGACACGATGAAAACGCTTGAGGACATTATTCGAGTCGGTACAACTTCTGATTATGCTAAGGGATCGTTGGAGTATTTCCTGGATGCTGCTGGACGTAATCCAAATCCTGAAATTGAATGTGGCGACCCTTATACAGATGAACGCCGAATTGCGTTTCGACTAGGTATTGAAAAACGAATGGATGAGCTAGCGCTAGATGCTATCATTTATCCGTCATGGATTGGAAAGCCAGCTAAGATCGACGCCTTTCAGGAGGGATACAAAGGGGACAATAGTCAGATTATCGCACCACATACGGGGCAACCAGCATTCACAGTACCGATGGGTTTTACGGAAGGCAATCTCCCGGCTGGTTTACAATTCCTGGGAAGGATGTATGCTGAGCCAACGCTGATTAAGTTGACATATGCCTATGAGCAAGGGACCAAACATCGGATCCCGCCTTCCTCAGAGAAAGGTCAATGAGATAATCGGACCTGACTCATACGTTTCTTCAAAGCCTCCAATTTTGAGTTTCCCAACTCGACTAGCTGACCAGATTGGAGGACAACCACATACCGACCTTTTTTGAAGGGTTGCAATTCCTTGATTGCAGAAAGATTAATGATGCTGGAACGATGGGCTCGAAAGAACAGATTCGGATCAAGCTTTTCTTCGTAGTAACGCATCGACTCCCTTACCAAATAGTCGCCTTTGCTCGAGTGAATATTACAATATTGATCTGCAGCCTCAATCCATTCGATGGAACGATCTTCTATGAAGACAATTTTGCTGCCGCTGCGGACGGTTAGGTTTCGTAACACAGCAGTCTTGCTATTGTTGTACACTTGAAGCAGATGCGCAATTTCTTGTTGATCAGCAGTAGACTTTGTACTTAGTAGATCTCTTGCTCTTTCCAGCGCCTGATAAAAACGATCATCGTCGTACGGTTTGAGAATGTAGTCCACTGCATTGATTTCAAATGCTTTGATCGCGTATTCATCAAAGGCCGTTACAAAAATGATGTATGGTGCCTGTTCAAGATTAATTTGCTCTGCCACCTCAAACCCATTGAGTTCTGGCATTTGTATGTCGAGGAAAACAAGGTCTGGTTGCAGCTCTGATATCGCCTTGATTGCATCTAGTCCATTGTCACATTCAGCCACGACCTCTACGTCATCAATCGCCTTTAGAAGATGTGAAATAATTTCCCTAGCCTGTGGTTCATCGTCTACGATTATGATTTTCATATCAGGCTATTGCTTCTTCTGTTAATTGGTACACTGGGATTTGGATCGTTACCTCCACTCCTGACCCCTTATTGCTAATCGAAAATTCATAGTTTTCTCCGTAGGACTGTTCCAGTCGCTTTACGGTGTTGCTCACTCCAACTCCCAGTGATTCTTCTCCTTGCCCTTGGGACACAGGAGGTCCATCATTGTACACGGACATTTGTAACTGCTGTTCTTCCCTCCAGGCCTTGATCGTCAAATTTCGTGCGTTCTTCTTTTTGGAAATACCGTGCTTGATGGCATTTTCTACAACTGGTTGCAGAATCAAGCTAGGCAGCATGCAATTCTCCACGTCCTCTTGTATTTCGAAGGTCACTTCCAATTTGTTGCCAAATCTGAGCTGCTCTATCTCCAAATACTTTTTTAAAAAACCAATTTCATTGATCAAGGTGATCTCTTGATTTCCTCTGTCAATCAACACCTCCCGAAGAAAATCACTAAGTCGCGCAAGCATGCCGACAGCTTTTTTGATCTCACTGGTTCTTACTAGCCCCGAAATGGTATTTAGTGAATTGAATAGGAAATGTGGATTTAGCTGCATCTTCAATGCTTTCAATTGCGCATCCGTCAACTGACTTTCAAGCTGAAGATTGAGCATTTCTTGTGCTTTGTATTGGTCCTGCATCCGCAAGTAATATTCGGCTCCAACGGTAATCCAATAAAGAATCAAATACCAGTGAAAGGACGAAATATTAAGTGAGATAACGGTTCTCGGAAATGCTTCAAATCCTGTGTTGCTGAAAAGGAGGAAAATGCTTGCGTACAGTGATAGAAAAAGAATGACCACCACTATACTTATGGGTATATGTGTCAGAATAATTCTTCTTCGACTTTTACTTTTTGAAATGATTCCAGACAACCTGAAAATGAGCGGAGTCAACATCCCCCACACATTCCAAATCACCAGCTGAACAACAAAGAGTTGGGACCAGTTTTCAAATGTGAAACTGCCTGTTCGCAAGGTGAGTTGTGCAGCTGCTAATGCCGCAATAATTGTTAGCACCCCGAAAACAGCGATCCATCTGCTCCACTTTCCAAAACCTTGAATAGTCATTCAATCAAATTACATCAAAAATCCACTAAGGCTACAAAACAGCCAACAATTCCTTCACCGTCGAGTAGGTCACTTCAAGACCGCCGTCTTTGGCGCTGGCGTATTTTATTTTACCATTAGAGCCAATGACATACGTTGCAGGAATCGGCATTTTCCCTGAGGTTCCATACAATTCATTAAAGTCGACACCAGCTACATCGAAGATTCGCTGACTTCCTAAACTCATCGTGTAGGTAACATTGTAGGTATTCATGATGGACAACCTCTGATCATAAACAACAGGAATGTCTACCGATGTCTTGAAATCATTTTCCCCTAGAAATTCGGGCTTCTCTGGAGTGATGGCAACAACAAAAGCTCCCTTCTCTTCAAGTTGCTTCAGCGAATCCTGAAGTGCGGCAATGTGTTGATTGCAGGTCGGGCACCAGGTGCCACGAAAGAAAACAAGAACCACATCACCTTCTGCAGTCAAGTTGGCTAAGTTGACAAGATTACCGTACTGATCCTCCCCTTCGAAAGTCGGAGCGACAGCACCAACAGAAAGACCCTCGGGATAAATTTCTTCTCCTGAGCCGAAATACACCCATGCAGCCACAGCCATCACAACGATAACACCAACCAGGCCAAGAATAATTTTTACAAATAGCTTCATGACCGAGAAGCTTTCGTTGTGATGGTCATGATCTTCCACGCATCTTCTAGCTTAAATAGGGTTAATTGATAGGAGAAAGTAAGTCCACCACCTACAGCCTGTAACTTGACGTAAGCAACATTCTCACCTTCCAAAAGGACATTCTGAATTTCAATAGTTCTCTCTTTTCCACCCAGCTTCTTATCTCGAATCTGACCAATGTATTCACTAGCGGTGCTTTGCATTACCTGAGGACCGAACATCACAAATTGTTTCGCATCCTCATACAACACAGACTGCAGCAGATCTGGATCTTGTTTGTCAGCACTTTTGACGAATTTCTCAGCTACACTTTTCACATCACCTTCTGTGGTCTGCGAAACGGATTCGTACATGGTTACAAAACCAATAATTAACAATACAAGAGTTCTTAATTTTTTTGATAGTCTTTTCATATTTCTAAATTTTGAGCAATGAACAGCTTCATAGAAATTTGTAAAAATGGAATGGAGTAAAGAGGTGAGAAATTGTTGTAAGAGGCTTGCAATTGTTGGTTACTGCTGATGGCTGTCGGCCAAACTCTCTACAAATACACCTCTTCCATCTACCTTCTAATAATGTCCACCAAAACGTTTTGGCTAAATCCACTAGATTAGACTTATGAAAAATCTTATCACTTTAGCCATTGCTCTTCTAGTCTTTAGCTGCTCGGAAAAACCTACTGGTTACGACTTGATTATAACCAATGTTAATCTCATTGATGGGACTGGAAGTCCCATGCAGGAAGGGGTAACTGTCTACATCAACAATGGAAGAATAGCGGCAATTAACACCACTACCAGCGATCAAATCAAGAATGTCATTGATGGAACTGGGAAGTACCTTATACCAGGATTATTCGATTGTCATGCGCATACCAGTGACTATGAAAAAGATTTTCCGCTATTTGTACATTTTGGAGTTACCTCAATATTTTGCCCAGGAGGAAGTAAAACCACGAATGCATATTTTGCAGAAATGAGACAGCTAGGGGATCAAGACTCCTTACCTGCTCCTAGAGTTTTTCATACTAGCCAGCATTTTACCATGGAAGGTCGCCACCCGGTAAAAACCTATTCGAACAGTAACTGGATTGAGGGAGAATCTGTTTTTTACTTGCGAGACACGCTGCAAATAGAAACACTGGTAAAGCAAGTTTCTCAATTTCCAATTCAGGGAATAAAGCTTACAATTGAAGAAGGGCCAACACCTCCCTTTGTGAAACGAATACCTCAGGAGTTTGTCAACAAAGTAGCAAAAGAAGCCAAGAAGAACGGAACGAAAGTATTTGCTCATGTAAGTGACAATACAGAGTTATCAATGGCACTTAAAGCAGGTATAACCGACATACTGCACTATACTGGAGTTGACCTTGACTTTGAAAGGGATAAAGCACTGATCGATTCTATTTATCAAAATAATATCTCCTGGGTTACCACGATGATGATTGACAAGAGTTTGATGTATGCGCTATACCCAGACTGGATCGAACAAATCGAAAACATGAATTTGTTTGATTCCGAAGAAGTTGGCATGCTTAGAGATCCCAGCTCTATCGAACAGGCAAAGCAGTATGTTGCTTTATTGGAAGAATTCTTTGGCATTGAAAATCCTAATTTTGAAAGTGTATTTGCACCCTATCTTGAAGAAATCAAAGTGTTGAATGAAAATGGAGTAAATATGGTCTTGGGGACCGACACAGGGAACACCTTTATTTTCACAGGGTATAGTTTACATGAAGAGATGCAAATAATGGAAATGGGAGGAATCGAACCGCTTGAGATTATAAAGATGGGAACCCTTAACGCTGCGAAAATGATGAGTGCTCAGGATAGTCTTGGTTCCATTGAATCAGGGAAACTGGCAGATTTGATTCTACTGAATGCAAATCCACTAGCAGCTATTGGTAACAGTTTGAACATAAACACCGTGATTAAAAACGGAGTAATTCAAAGTAGAATTGAGAGGTAATAGCCACTTGCAACAATGTAAAAAACCTGAAGGAATGGATTTAATTCTTCCTCAGTCTTACCTTCTCACTGAGACAGCTTGATCGAGATAACTACAAAAAAGGGTGATTAATTTCTCCATCACCCTTTAAAATCACCTAACAAGGATTGTTGCGCGTCAGGATAATTTATATAATGAGTAAGCTCCGATGGCCATCACCAAATCTCGTACGGCTACATCAAGATAGCTTCCGCTAAAGATCAGAACTAAGGCAATTGCAGCTAACCATCCAGCCACTACCAATGATCCCAGTTTTGGCTTAGTTAGTACTAGAACTCCCGCCACAATTTCAATCAGTCCGACAATCAACATGAATGTGCCAAGATCAAATGGGAGCATTCCAGCCATCCCTTCGGCGTACTGTTCCCAGTTGGTGAGTATGTTAGTAAACTTATCCAGACCGGCGACAATAGGAACTAGGCCATACGCGTATTTGAGAAGAACTTTTACTTCCATGGTTTTATGTGTTTGGTTTGAAAGTTGGATATGAGAAGATGGATATGGTTACAAAATCCTGTAACTTTTTGAAGGAAAGGCTCTCTAAACACAGAGAAATGATAAAATGGGAGAATTAAAAATTGTAGATTTTAAGTCGAGTAAGCTTCCGGAAAATGAAGTAATCAGAAGAATTCTAGCTGGAGAAAAAGAGCTGTACGAAATCCTAATGCGTCGCAACAATCAAAAACTCTTTCGGGTGCTTCGGGGATACATGGTTGATCAAAGTGAAATTCAGGATGTTATGCAAGACACCTATCTGCAGGCATACGAGAAACTTTGGCAATACAAACAAAATGCACAATTCTCAACGTGGTTAATCAGGATTGGAATCAACAAGACATTGGCCCAGTTAAATAAGAAATCCAAAACTCAAGCTACTGAGGTAATTAGCATTTCCGACAACACAACATTTGAGATTAAAGACGAAAAACAGCCGGGACCAGAAGACAAAATGATGAGAAAGGAAGCAAAGGAAATTTTAGAAAAAGCCATTGACAATCTGGATGAAAAATACCGTGGCATTTACATCATGCGAGAGGTCGAGGGAATGTCAATTGCCGAAATTTCGGATTGTACTGATCTATCCATCTCTAATGTGAAGGTTAGACTTCATCGTGCTAAGAACATGATCAAAGAGGATCTATACAAACTATCCTACAGCAATGAATTATTTGAATTTGGATTTAGCAAGTGTGATGGTTTGGTTGAGAGAGTGTTGCGTCGTATCTAACTTACTCCGCCCTCAAACTATCGACTGGGTTCTTGAGTGCTGAGCGAATCGATTGCCAAGAGATAGTGACAATTCCGATGATTAGCGCAATCAGTCCAGCGATCAGGAATAAGGTTGGTTCAATTTCGACACGATAGGCATAGTTCGCCAGCCAATTATCTACAGCCAAATAGGAGATAGGTATTGACAGACAGAAAGCAATTACAATAGGTTTCGAAAAATTACCAGAAAGAAGTTTTGTGATGTTCAGAACTGAGGCACCTAAGACTCTTCGGATACCAATTTCCTTTGTTTTTCTTTCAGCGGTGAAAACGGATAGACCATAAAGTCCCAGGCATGAAATGAACATTGCCAGGCTCGTAAAAATTAAAATGGCCTTCGAAAGCACTCGTTCTTTTGCTACTATCTGTTCAAAATTTTCATTCAAAAAGTAATAGTCGGCTTTTTTTTTGGCTCCTAATCCATCCCAAATTGTGTTTAAATGATCAATGACCAGCTGAGGATTACTCCCCGAAAATTTGATTGCCAGGTTTCTACCTTTCTCTTTACTGAATCCTAAGATCACGGGAGTAATCTGATTCTTTAGCGTTTCGTAGTTGAAGTCACTCACAACGCCGATGATTTTGTAATAACCTCCATTCAGCGTTTGACCTATGGGATTTTCAAACCCAAGTTCCTTGACTGCAGTTTCATTCAAAATAACCGCAGACGTATCTGTCGCGATTTCGCCGGAAAAATTCCGACCGGAAAGCAACCTAAAGCCCATACATTCAAACATGTCTTCGTCACCACTAAACTGTTGGAACCATCGCTCCTGATCCTCCCCATCTTTGGCAATTTTAGATACAAATGATCCGTTCTCAGCCGGCACTCGTTGGTTAATGCTAACAACTGAGATACTCGCATTTTTGAGTAACTCTTGCTTAATGAAATTTCCATGCTGACTTACCTCACTGAAATTTGGTACCACCAGTACATTTTCTGAGTCAAATCCCAGGTCCTTATTTTGAATAAATTTTAGCTGACTAAAGACAAACATCGAGACAACTAGTAAACTGATAGATATCACAAACTGAAAAAGCACCAGCCCATTCCGCACCGCACCCTTTTCGTTTACGCCAACATCACCTTTCAAAACTTTCACCGTCTGGTACCTCGTAATGTAAAGTGCTGGATAAATTCCAGCAATGAACCCTAGCACAATCGCGGCAACAAAAACGACCACAAAATCAACTGGATTAATAAATAGTGAGTCAAGAAGTTTTAGGCCCGTGACCTTTTCAAACCCTGCTAAAAACAGCGTACCAAGTAGCATTGCCAGACCCGCAGCAACAAAAACAATGAGAATCGATTCCAAAATGAACTGAAGAAACAACTGACTTCTGCTTGTGCCTAGTGACTTTCGGATTCCAACTTCTTTTGCTCTTACCGTGGATCTTGCAGTTGAAATATTAATGAAATTGATGCTTGCCAGAAACAGAATCAGCAGTGCAATTCCTGCAAACACCTTAGTCGTCATGGCGTTTCCAATTGGAGACATCTCAAAAATAAAGTCAGAGTACAGGTGAATGTCTATTATTGGAATGGGGAAAAACTGATACAATCCACTTTGCTTAAAGTCTTCAAAGGTTTCTCCAGCTGCAATTTTCGGTTGTATCTCTTTTTCCAAAATGTCATCTAAAATGGTATTTAATACCTCCGTTGGGTCTTCGGATGTGACCAGAACATAGGAATTTGGAGAAGCAGAGGTCCAACTAGTTTCCAGCGTTCTTCCTCCATCCGAGAGCCAAACTTCTGCTGGAATGTGTGTCATTTTTTCACTAGAGACCACCCCTTCAATGGCATAGACCTGAGGGTCGTCCTTCAATTGGATTGTTCGATTCAATACATCGGTTGACCCAAATAGGTGAATAGCAGCTTGTTCCGTAATTACCGCACCGTCGGGTCGTTGAAGCACTGAGGAAGCTTCGCCTGTTAAGAACTCGTAAGAAAACAACTGAAAGAAATCTTTGTCTGTTACAAATACTTGCTCCTGAAGAATCTCTTTGTCTCCAACCAATAGTGTTACATCTCCAATCTGGCTTAGGTTCGTGGTTTTTCCGACACCCGAATACTCTGATAGTTTCGTTTTTAATATTTCCGGACCTCTGGCCATCTTGCCGATACTGTAGAAGTCGACACCAACTCTGTATATCCTATCCGCATTTTGAAAATGTTGGTCATAGCTAAACTCTTGCTTCACCCACATTCCAATCACCATCGTGCAGGCTAAGCCAATCATGAGTCCGAAAATATTGACGAAGGAATAAGTAAAGTGGCGCTTTAGATTTCGAATCGAAACAAGAAGATAGTTACGTAGCATCGCGTTTTGGGATCGGGTCAACTTCAATGATACGATTTCCACCAAGAAAGTTTCACTTATTCATTTCGGAGCATTTCTGCAGGGTTGGTTTTAGATCATTTGAGAATCAGGCATGCAATAAATAAACGTAGTTGCCTACCTATCTAATTTATAATTCATATATTAGCGTAGTCAACTACATTTTTATGAAATATGACTTTGTAAATGAACTGGGCTATGTCGCATTAGCAACGCGTCTAAAGCGAATAAGCGAGGCGATGGTTCACAGCGGACGACAGATGTACAAAACTCTTGGTATGGACATCGAACCAAACTGGTACCTCATTTTTAAGCTTCTGCAAAAATATGAGCAATTGACAGTAATGGAAATGGCATCCAAACTTCATTTTTCGCACCCCTCCGTGATAGGACTTGTAAATAAGATGGAAGCCAATGGGTATCTGGTATCCTCCACGGACAAAGCAGATTCCAGGAAAAGACAGTATCAATTATCAAGAAAAGCAGAAACAAACCTTCCCGAATTTCAGAAGGTTTGGGATGCTGGTACAATTGGATTGGGGAAATTATTCCCCGACAGCAGTTTCCTTGATCAATTAGAAGCCATCGAAATCTATCTCAGCCAAAGTGATTTCATGGAACGAACCTTAAATGAACTACCTGATGAGCAATAAATCGTTAGACCTGACACCAGCGCACTTTGCCGAACTGCTAAATAAAAGTTCTGAATTGGTGCTTGATAAATTTTCCAACCTAGAAGAGCAAAAGGCCTATCACGATTTCCCTCCCCAAGAGGTTGAAAGTTGGTTTGATGAATCGCTACCTGAGGAAGGCATGAACGATATGGAGTTACTGGATTTCGTAAAGGAAAAGGTGCTGGACACTGCCACCAACAATCTTGGTCCGTACATGTACGCCTACGTGATGGCTGGGGGATCGCAGATGTCTATCATTGGAGACACTTTGGCTGCTACCATCAATCAGAATGTCGGGAAGTGGCATCTTGCCCCAGCAATAAGTGAGTTGGAGAAACGTGTGATTCAATGGGCAGGTGAAATGATGAATTTCAGTTCGCACGCGACCGGTGTGTTGGTGAGCGGCGGATCGGCTGCAAATCTGACGGGACTTACTGTCGCGCGAAACATCTTCTTCGAAAAAAACGATGTACGAAAAAAGGGACTTTTTGGAATGAAGCCAATTACTTCTTATTCTTCAAGTGAAGTGCACAGCTGCGTGGATAAAAGTTTGGATGAGCTTGGAATTGGGACCGATCATTTACGAAAGATCAAAGTCAATGACGATTTCACTATCAATCTTACTGCTCTTGAAGAAGCAATCGAAGACGACATTAAAAATGGATTTACTCCTTTTTGTATTGTCGGCACTGCAGGTACGGTTAATACAGGTGCTGTCGATGACCTTGCAGGTTTAGCAGCTATCTCCAAAAAATTCGATCTATGGTTTCATGTAGACGGTGCCTACGGCGGTCTGGCCAGCTCACTTGATTCCATCAAAGACAAGTACAAAGGAATAGATCTGGCAGATTCCTTGGCGGTTGATTTTCACAAATGGCTGTACCAATCGTTCGAAGCAGGTTGTTTGCTTGTAAAAGATTGGCAAACCCTACGTCGATCGTACTTCAAGAAAGCTTCCTATCTCGACGCAACATTGGAGGATGAAGGAAGGCTCAACTTCAACGAGCACTACTTCCAGCTTTCCAGAAGTGCTAAGGCACTCAAGATCTGGATGAGTATCAAATCGTACGGAATTCGAAGAATCAAAGAAATGATTCAAAAAGACATTGACTTGACGCACTATCTGGCTGATCAGATCGATGCATCTGATGATTTTGAATTGTCGTCAAAGTCTTCTTTAGCTGTTGCATGCTTTAGATACATCAAAGGGCTAGGCACAGAATCGGAAATTGAGAAGGTCAATCAAGAATTGATTCCCGCGCTCGAAAAGGACGGTCGGGTGTTTATCACGGGCACAAAGTTAAATGGACAGTTTGTGATCCGCGCCTGTCTGATCAATCACAGAATGCACGAAGGAACTGTAGATTATTTGTTGAATGTGATAAGAGATGTAGCTAGGAATATTAGATAAAGCCTTCACTACGAAAGGAGGCACGACTGAGAAGTCTCCTCATGTTGAAGCTTCAGTTCACGGTCATTTCGAACCGACGCAGGAGGGAGAAATCCAATTCCCAATAGTCTGCACGAGATTTCTCACTGCGTTCGAAATGACGATACATTACCAACAAGTGAGTTGCTACTCTACTAGGACTAGTCGCTTTGAATTTATTTTCAGATCCTGCCATGGTAGTTGCGACTTCATATAAGATGCTGAAACAAGTTCAGCATGACCCACGGATCAAGGTTCGTCAACCCCACACCTAGTCACCCTGAATTCATTTCAGGGTCTTCCACCCATCCTACCTCTTCCTCAAATACACGTTCCCAAACTCCGACTCGAAGTACTGAGAAGTGCCTGTCCCACGACCTTTTCCTTCAAGGGTCACCCATCTGCCAACCTCGTATCGATCACGCGTTGAAAACGTCATGTCCAGATTCGAGTAAACCTCCCCAAACTTCGTCCGTACCTCCATAGCCTTGCTGGTTGGCTGGTCCACGCTAACATCAATCCCGCCAAACTTCGAATTGATCTCTATCTCCTTTGTCGCTCCCACCATTTCCACCAGACCAAACTTCGCGTCAACATCCAGGGAGATACCCTTCGGCACCATGATCTCTAAGCTTATTTCCATGATTACGCCATTTTGCATGTATTCATAGCTGTTTCCGTTCTGCTCTCTAAACTTCCTCACTTCTGGTGCGTTCCGATCTGAGGTATTGAAAAAGTAGTCTTCACCCTTGTACCGGATCATTATCTTTCTCGGTAAATCCTCAAAATTCTTGATCAAAGAACTGATGGTAAGTTGATCACCATCGCTGACCCGAATCTCGAATGCATCGTCGTTCTCGCCGTTATTGATCGTAACACTGGCTACAATCTTAATTTCGTCTTGATCCCATGTCTTGATACTGATCAGTTCTGGACGCTTAAAGTTCATTTCTACTTTCTGTCCAGGTTGCACAGCGACTGTTTTCTCCACGCGCGTTTGTGATTGCGCCAAGTTTCCGAACCCGACTGCAATCAGTAGGAAAAATAAATTTCTCATGTCTTTGATTGTTAATGAAGAGGCTCTCTCAAAACTTACCTTGCGTTTTTGTCTCATTGAGGCTCTCTAAATGGACAATTCCTGATTTAGAAATTTAGTTTCGAGAACCTCAACCTGACACGCTATAATGTTTTGAGATAGCCTCCGCTGGTTTTAGTTCTTTCTTAGATATACATCGCCGTGCGAAGACTTTGCGCTAAAGTCAACTCCCCCGCCATTGATCGTGCCTCTCACCTCATTGCTGCTATAGCTTTTCAGGCTGCTACTTTTTTCAAAGGCAATATCGAAATCAGAGTAGATCTCACCCCATCCGGAACCCAGCTTTATATTTGCCTTCGTATTTGCCGGTAAGGAAATATCTACCAATCCATGAGACGAGGCAATCGATACCGGTCCTGTCTGACTCAACGCAGTGAAGTTCCCCTCAATTCTTCCGTGAACAGTACTGACGGTCATTGGACCCGTAACATCTTCAAGTTTCACTTTGCTATGGTTGGTTTTCACTTCAATTTCTCCAGCAATTTTGGAGAACACTACCGTGCTTCCATGAGGAGAGGAGTGCTTATAAACCACTGTCACACTTTTCGGAACTTTTACTGTGTACCGTTTGCTTGACCTGTTGGATATTTCTACCATTTCCGTATTTCCCCCAGATTCTGTTAATGAAATTCCAATTCCAGTGTTGTCTTCAAGACCAGACCCATTGATTAGTTTGAGTCCCTGGGCTCGTTCCGATCTGCTGGCTGTGGACGTGGTAGAGATAATCACCTCATTCCCGTCATACCCTTCAAATGATATTTTGTTGATACCATCGACGATTAGTTTTCCTGAAACCGAAAACTTGTGTTCGCCCTGTCCGTTTGCTGCCAGGACTACTCCTAGCGCAAGTATTGTTGATAAAAATATATTGTTCTTTTTCATTTACAATTTGAGTTATTAGTACTTGTCCTTCTATTTATTGTTATTAAAATTCTTAAATTAAGTAAGTTCAAATAGCCCTAACTGAGCCTCATCCTTTACTGCCTTATGCACTTCATCTCGTTGCATCAAATTCTTAAGTGATTCCACTGCACGTTGCTCCCGTAGCTGCACCATCAAGTTGATCAGATTGATCATAACTACCGGATCTTCCTGTGTTTCCAGCGCAGCTAGCAGTGCGTTTCTCACCTGATCTTCTTCCGAAAACTGCGCAAGCGCAGAGACTGCTGCCAGCCGCACATTCGTGTTTTCATCTGTATTCATCGTGTTGACCAGCGCTGCAATAATTTCATCGTCAGACACCTGCATCACCATTGAAGTATTCACCCCGTTAAGCCGACTGCTCGCCGACTGTTGATTTTGTAGTGAAGAAATCACCAACTGTTTAGTCAGCTCCATTTCGTTTCGAAGTGCTGCGAGTTCACGCTGATTTTCCATGTTGTTCATCACCAACACCCCAATCGTTCCGCCCAGAATCAAGAGTGCAACCGAAGCTGCGATTCTCATGAACCATTTGTTGGAGGTCGGCTGCATCGCCACCACTTTCGAATCGTCCAGCGCATCAATCTCCTGCTCCAACATCTCATCGAAATCTAGTTTCAGCGAAGCATCAGGTTTCAATTCAACGGTTGTATCCATTAGCTCTAACACTTTGGTCAGCCGATCAAACTCCCGTTTCCACTCCTCTTTGTTCTCGATGGTCTTCTCCACATGATCCTTTAGTTCTCCTGTGAGATTTCCATCGACATAGTCAATGATTAAATCTTCCATCTTACGTTCCTCCATATCTAAATTTTTTCCAATTCGAAATAATGTGTTTGAAGTCTTTTAATAGCCCGGTGCACCTTCACTTTTACTGCCGACACCGACGTTTCCAATACCTGCGAGATTTCCTCGTACTTCATTTTTTGAAACTTGCTCATAAGCAATATTTCCTTGTCTTCAACCTTGAGCCGATCCATCGACAAGTACAAGATCCGCTCCTGCTCATTCCGCGCCATCGACTCATCAATGTCCTCGATGCTCTCCCCCACCGTTTCAATATCCACATTGTCGTTTTTCAGTGTTTTGTTCTTCCGATAATGGTCAGCAAACACATTCCTCGCGATCTGATATATCCACGGTTTAAATTTCATTTCATCTTTGTATGTATGTCTGAATTTTATCAATCTCAAAAACACATTCTGCGTTAGATCATGTGCCACATCCCGATCGTAAGTGATCTTCGCAAAGAAGTTGTACAGCTGCTGATTGTACAGATCGAACAGCCCTGAAGCTTGCTTCAAATCCCCTTCTTTCACTGCTAGCATGAGTGACTCTTCAGACATTCAATTAGGTTAATTTTTTGAATTCGTGTTTAGATACTGGGAGGTGTCTAAATGGTTACACCAGTAATTTCAGAATTTTTGAAGAAAGTTGAAGAGAGAAGAGAAAGCGATCATTTCACCTCCACTGATAGCCGCGCTATCGGCAGTATCTTTTTCTGCCTACCGCAACATCTAGATACCGTGCAGAAAAAGGATACTTGCCTCTATCCCGTCTAGATGGTTTGGAACGAACATCCTGATGGTGCACTGGAAAGCACTTGGACAGCGTACACTAACTTCTCGCTCGGATTTGTTCAGGTGGTTGGCGAGATAAATAATTTCATGTGTTTGTATGCAGAAGGTGGCACAATCTTGCTGTTGCCTTCTACTGAATTTTCTTCAGAATCAATTCAATACGGAGGCTTTGGCTTGTTTGGTTTCGAATTCTTTTTTGATGAGCACCACAACTACTTCTTGGAGGCTGTCGGAGCAGGAACCGGAGCAAAAGCCGACAAAATCGTCGGGAATCCCATCTACTCAAACGGGTTCATAATCAATGTTGGATTTAGATCTCAGTTTTAACAGATTTCAGCAGCAATTGACATTTACATCAATTGCTTTCATATGCTATGGGGAACTAAGCATAAGCGGATTTGTAATAGAAGCTGATTTGCTTTAATTAGTTGTTTCACATCTCCTTCCAGATACATTTTTAGTAACTTGAAATGCTAAATCATCAATCAAAGATGATCCTATCAATGAAGAAGTCATAATTCATGAAACCTTAAATAACAATAAATCCCTACGTAAATGACAAAAAACGCAATTAGCTGGTTCGAAATCCCAGTCACCGACTTCGAAAGAGCTAAGGCTTTTTACAGCCAAATATTTGATTACGAAATGACTGATATGGAAATGGGTCCTTACAAAATGGGATTTTTACCCGCCGACATGGAAAATGGTGGTGTGGGAGGAGCCATTATACAAGGTGAAGGATGTGAACCAAGCCAAGTCGGTGCCAGAATCTACCTCAATGGTGGTGATGATTTGATGCCTGTGCTCAACAGAGTTGAGGTTGCAGGTGGTAAAATAATTCTTCCGAAAACGGAGATATCTCCTGAATTTGGATGTTATGCAACATTTGCAGATACAGAGGGAAATCACATATATCTGCATTCCCCGTCTTGACATCTGCGTAATCACCTAAAAGATTGTAAATTTAGTATCCTCATATAAAAACTAGAACCCATGAAAAGAAGTCTACTTTCAATCCTATCTATACTTTTTATTGCCATCACTGTCAAGGCTCAAAGTTGGGAAATTGATCCCAATCACTCGAGCATAATGTTCAATGCAAAGCATTCAGGTATTTCTTTTGTGAATGGAAGGTTCATGGAATTTGAAGCTACCGTTGAAGGTGGTACACCTGAAGACTTTACTGGAGCTAAAGTGGCTTTTGCCGCCCAAGTTGGTAGTATCAGCACTGGAGCAGAAGGTCGTGACAAGCATCTAAAAAGTGCCGATTTCTTCGACATGGAGAATAACCCCACCATCAGTTTTGTAAGTAAATCATTTACAAAATTGGGCGGTGGCATGTACAAAGTGGTTGGTGATTTGACTATGAGAGGTAATACAAAAGAAGTGGAGCTATCCGCCAATCACATCGGATCAACGAAGACCCGAGATGACCGAAACAAGGTAGGTTTTCAGCTTACAGGAAGCGTAGATAGAAACGATTTTGAAATTTCAGGTGCATCTGGCGGTGTTGCTCCGATGATCGAAATTTTATGCAACGTTGAAATGGCGGTGAAGAAGTAAAAAGGTATGTCGCGGACATTCTACAAATTCGCTCTCTACTTTAATATTCTGGTCACAGCGGTCGGAATGTACTATGGGTATAAGTATTTCCAGCTGGGTGAGAAAATTGTTGAATTGCCAGACTATCCTAACTTGTTCATCATTGATCAAGTGCTAATACTCATCGCCATCGGCATTTTGCTAACGTACTTTCACCACAAGAAATTCAAACATGCTTTTATAGTTTTGGTGATTGCGACCATTATCAGTCTGTTTCATTTTATCACAGGGTACACATGGCTTCTGGGACGTCCATGGGGAACCTTGGATCAGGTTTCGTTTCTGGCCCTGACTGCCTCCGATCTGGCTTTCGGTGTTGTACTCCTCTATTCTAATGCTCGAACGAAACCCTACTTGAAGAAACTTGGCATAGTCATCTGTATCTTCCTGCCTGTTGTCATAGTGCTCTACATCATAGTGATTTCAACAACAAATGCTGCGTTACGTACCACACTATCTGATACTTTTCGTTGGATTGAATTGATCGGGAGTTTTATTCCAATACTTTATGTCCTACATTTCTTCAAAGAAATGAACGAAACACCCCTGGAAGACACCGCACAGTTGGCTCGCTAACTTGAGAAATCTGAAAAGGAGAAAAACAGA
>JBDWQX010000259.1:0-19076 GCA_039986395.1 Cyclobacteriaceae bacterium | reverse complement strand
CTTGAGATCGATGCATTGAGTTTGTCCTTCGATCCGTACCTGGCTTCAGTCTTTACTCTCTCATCCTTGTAAAAGGACAAGTACCTCGCATAAAGGGCGGAAGTAATCAAGGTGGATGGAACACCTAACTGTGCGGTTGCAACTGCTGTCCAATTGCCGGTGCCTTTATTTCCTGCTTTATCAAGTATTTTATCAAGCAGCCAGTCATTTCCCTCTTTCTTCCTGAGAATTGCAGTGGTAATCTCAAGAAGATAGCTATTGCAACCTGCCCAGGAATCCAACACCTCAGCAATTTCGTTGTAGGCACTTCCCTGAGAGTTCAGAACACCTACTACCTCTGCAAGCAATTGCATTTCCGCATACTCAATGCCATTATGAACCATTTTTACAAAATGTCCACTACCATCTTTGCCGATGTATGTACAACATGGCATACCATCTTTATCCCTGGCTGCAATGGCGTCTAAGTACGGTTGAATCATTTTGTAAACTTTGGGATCGCCACCAGGCATTACAGATGGTCCCTTTAAAGCACCTTCTTCCCCTCCGGAAACTCCCGTTCCAATGAAAAAGACGTTTTTTGATTTCAAATATTCAGATCTTGTTTTGGTATCCTCAAAGTGCGAATTCCCGCCATCGATTATGACATCTCCTGGTGACAAATACTGCAGAAGATCCTCAATTACTGAATCAGTGGTTTTCCCAGCATTCACCATCAACATGATTTTTCTTGGCTGCTCAATTGAATGAACAAAAGCCTCAAGATCATCAAAGGATTGTGCACTTTCAAGCTCCTGATGAAGGTTCTTAAAGTTGGCAGCAACATTTACTTCTACCTCGTCAACATGTCTGTTGAAGATTGACAATTGAAATCCTTTTTGTGCAAGGTTTCGACAAAGGCTCTTTCCCATAACCCCCAGTCCTAGTAAACCGAATTCAGATTTGTTCAACATTTGTCTTTTACAATTTTTACAATTTCGTTAGGATCCAGATCGATATCTACACTCAGCGCCCGTTTTGGCTCTTCCAAAATATCAAACTGTGATTTCAGTAACCTCGGAGACATGAAATGATTCTGCCTCTTGTGCAGTCTTTTGGAGATTTGATCAAAACTTCCTTTTAGAAAAATCCATCTGCAAGAATTTTCAATTCCTATAGTTAAGATCGTTCTATAATCTTCTTTCAAAGCTGAACAGGCGATGACGCAACCCTTGTTTTCCAGCTCTTTTTGTGCCAATTGATTTAGCGACGAAAGCCAGACTTTTCTATCCTCATCAGTGAGCGGGGTTTCATTTTTCATCTTCACGATGTTTTCTGGAGAATGAAAATCATCACCGTCAAAAAATGGAAGAGATAACTCCTGAGCTACAAGGTTTCCAATCGTGCTTTTCCCCGCACCACTGACTCCCATTATGAACAGTATTTTACTCTCTGAGGAATTCAAAATACCATCAATTTTTTTTTGTCCAGATTAAACCAGGGATCAGGTCGAGCACTCTCACCTACTTCTGATTTAATTTCGCAATGATTGACAAAGATGACTTTACCATCTCTGTTAATTTACCGAAATTTTTGCTGGCCAAAATATCCTTCGAGATTAATTGTGATCCCATTCCCACGCATGTAACTCCAGCATTGAACCAACCTTTGAGATTTTCTTCATCTGGCGAAACGCCACCTGTCGGCATGATATTAGTCCATGGACATGGCCCCTTTATTCCCTTTACAAAACCTGGCCCATAAATATCTCCAGGGAATAATTTGACCAACTCACATCCTAATTCTTCTGCGCGAGCAATTTCAGTCAATGTTCCACATCCTGGAGACCACAGTACTTTTTTTCTGTTACATGAAATAGCGATATCCTCTCTGAGAACTGGGGTAACAATGAAATTAGCCCCCAACTGCATGTACAATGAGGCTGCACCTGCATCAGTAACAGAACCTACCCCTAATATCATTTCGGGGAGTTCCTGTTCTGCATATTTATTAAGCTCTCGAAACACTTCATGGGCGTAGTCTCCACGATTTGTAAACTCCAAAAGGCGGGCTCCCCCATCGTAGCATGCTTTTAGAACTTGCTTGCCCAATTCAACATCCGAATGATAAAACAAAGGAACCATTCCTGTTCGCTCCATTTCTTTGAACACGTGTATTCTATTAAATCTTGCCATAATTATCTTTTTATTCTACCTGAGGTATTTCCCTCTACCAAATTTTCAACATCTTCAACTGAAACTACATTTGCATCTCCCTCTACTGTGTGCTTCAGCGCACATGCTGCAGCAGCGAAATTTACAGCTCGCTGGTCATCATTAAAATTTAAAAGTCCATATATCAATCCAGCTGCGTAGGCATCTCCCGTCCCCACCCGATCAACGATGTGTGTAACATCAAATGAAGGTGACGTCAACGTCTTGTTTCCATTCCAAATAGAGCCCTCTATTCTATTGTGAGAAGCACTAAGTGCGTCACGATTCTTGTCCACGACTTTCCTGACACGAGGAAATGTCTTTCTCAACTTTTCTGATGCTGTAGCTAAATCATCTGTCTGATTTGCCACACCCAGATTTTCCTGCATATCATAAGGACTGGCTATGACTACATCACTCCCTGCTACCAGTTCTGGCATCACTTCTTCTTTTTTTAAACCATATTGCCACAAATTTTTTCTGGAATGCACATCTACTGATACCGGGACGTCAAGCTTGTTGGCAATTCCAATCGCTTCCCTACAAGCGTCGGACGCTCCCTGCGAAATACCAGGAGTGATCCCTGTCCAGTGAAACCAATCTGCATTTCTCAGAATTTTCTTCCAATCAATCATTTCAGTTTGGATCTTGGAAAAGGCTGAATTGTCTCTTTCGTACACTACCTCACTTGGACGATGAACAGCACCCTTTTCAAGGAAGTATTTACCCATCCTTCCTTCTCCGTAGCTGATGTATTTTGTGTGCAGCCAGTGATGTCTCAAATATTGAGTGGCCGATCTACCTATCAGATTGTCGGGGAAGCGAGTGACATGAAAGGCATTCATGCCAAAATAAGCAAGTGAAATGGCCACATTGGCCTCCCCACCCCCATACGCCAGCTCCACTGTGGTAGCCTGAGAAAATTTCGCATAGTGAGGAGGCGAAAATCGCATCATCACTTCTCCAAATGTGACTACCTTTTTACTCATGACCAGTCCAGTATTTTCTTGAAATCATATTCATCCGGATTATCAAGATATGACTTGGCGGCTTCATAATCTTCCTCGTTTATGCAATGTAGTTCTCCAAAAAACAGCTTGGAAATTTGTGAATTAATATCCACCAAACGTGGAGGGATTTTGCCATCCTTCTGGATGTCCTTAAGGTAAATCGGCAAAATGTCGCCAGCGGAATTCGCACTCACAATGCAACCCGTAACGCCTTCATTGAATAGCTTCTTCACACCTAAACCGAGTAGTGAGCAAAGTGTCAAATCATATCCGATAGGTCTGGTGCATCGCAACTCATAGCCAAGTTCTACTGGTCTGCTTTTAACTGAGATGCCCAATTCTGTCAACTTTTTTTGCAGCAGGATGTTAAATATGTGTGCCTTGCTTACATTCCCTAATTCGGGATGTCCATGTGCATCATACGAAAGTTGAATTCCTTGATTTTCCATTTCCTGAATATCCAGAATGTGAAAAACACCCTCACTTACCATTGCAACTCCATACTCGATTCCTAAGATCTTCCGTTTGACAATCGATGAAATGATAAGTTTAAGAATCTTATCCATGGTAGCCTCAGTCTTATTGAACATCTCCGGGATGATGATCATTGGGAAATGGCAACCTGTTGCTATTCCAAAAGCTAAATGTCCGGCTGAGCGTCCCATGGCAGAAAGAACAAACCACTGTCTTGCTGTACGAGCATCTTCATACACCGTATTGCCTATTCGAACGCCTTCGTCTTTTGCTGAGTGGAACCCAAATGTGGGATTTCGATCGGGAAGTGGCAGATCGTTATCGATGGTTTTGGGCACGTGGATATTGCTAATAATTACATCCCTCGATGCGAGGTATTTTGTAACTCTATTCGCAGTAGATGCTGTGTCGTCTCCGCCAATTGTTACAAGCAGTTTGACATTTTCCTTTTCAAAAATCCGTGTGTTGAAATCCTCCTGGGTGGGTTTGAAGCGACTCATGATCAATGTAGAACCTCCTCTGCTAAAAATTCGATCGGCGTGATCAAAGTCAAACTCTTTGATATCTGGATTTTCGGAAAACAATCCCTGGTACCCGTGATGGATACCCAAGACTCGATAGTTATCAGCCAGGAATGCCTTGGCCACCGTCGCGATGACCGTGTTGATCCCCGGAGCAGGCCCTCCTCCACAAATGATAACTACGCTTTGTTGCATATTTAAAAAAATAGAAAAGGGCGGCTTTTAAATTCATGAATGAATCTTATACCAGTCTGTTTTCGAAGTAATCAACCGCCCTAATATTATTTATCGCGCTACTCTTCCAGAAGCATCTCCGCCCATCAATTTTTCAACTTCACTGACTGTGGCAAGATTAGCGTCCCCTTTAATGGTGTGTTTCAAACAAGATGCTGCAACTGCAAAATTGAGCGCGTTCTGATCATCTTCCTGATAATTCAATAATCCATAAATCAACCCTCCCATAAAAGAATCACCGCCACCTACTCTATCCACAATATCAGTGATTTGATACTGTGCAGACTCATACATTTTATTGCCGTCGTATAGAACTCCAGCCCACGTATTATGTGAAGCTGAAATGGATCCTCGCAACGTCGTGATCACCTTTTTGGCTTTTGGAAATTTCTTCATCATTTGCTCACACACAGAAAGAAATGCCTCTGCCTTTACATTGTGGCCTTCTGTCTGTACACTGATGCCTTCAGGTTTAATACCAAAATGCATTTCTGCATCCTCTTCATTTCCTAATATAATGTCGCAGTAGGATGTCAATTCCGTCATGATGGCTTCTCGATCTCCTCCATATTTCCAAAGCTTGGCTCGATAGTTCAAATCGGTAGAAATGGTAATTCCCATCTCACTTGCTACTTTCACGGCTTCCAGGCATGCCTCTGCAGCACCCTGGGATATCGCAGGCGTAATTCCTGTCCAATGAAACCAGTCTGTGCCTTCAAACACTTTTTTCCAATCAATCATTCCAGCCTCAATTTCTGCCATCCCAGAATGAGCACGGTCATACACCACTTTGCTTCCCCTACTTACTGCTCCAGTCACCAGGATATAAATTCCCAATCGGTCTCCACCAAAGATGATATTTTGAGTGTTTACTCCTCTCTTTCTCATTTCCATCAACGCGCACTCACCAATGTCATTTTTAGGAAGTCTCGTCACAAAATCAACTGGTACACCATAGTTAGCCAGGGACACTGCCACGTTTGACTCGCCTCCACCATACACTACGTCAAAATTATTTGCCTGAGAAAAACGAAGAAACCCTGGAGGGGCTAACCTCAGCATGATCTCTCCAAAGGTTACGACTTTAGTATTCATGGGTAATGTTGTTTCAACAAATATAATTATTTCTGTGTACTTTATACACAGTTTAGCGAAAAACCAAATCCTATGAATATTTCCTGGCTATTTATGTCCTCCTATATAGAACAGGACCACCCTTGACTCCCAATTTTTTCTGGTTTGTAGGTTCAAGAATGCCCATTTGCAGGATTTTTTTTCTGAAATTTCGACGATCAAACTTTTCTCCAAGGATGCTTTCGTAAAGTTCTTGCAGTTCAGTTAGCGTAAATTGATCCGGGAGAAGTTCTCCGAAAACTAAATGTTCTTTTAGATTCTCCCTAAGTTTTCTAAGAGCATCTTCAAGGAGCTGGTCATGATCAAATCCTAAATTTGGTAGTTCATCCAACCCGTACCATTTGATCTCTGAGATATAATTTTTTGGAATGACAGGATAGTTTTCTGGTTTGACCAACGCATAAAAGGATATTGAAACCACGCGTTTCACAGGATGTCTCTCTACATCGCTGTAACTCGCAACTTGTTCTAATACTATTTTTTTAATTCCGGTCAAATTATCAAGAACGTTATTGACAGATTGTGATAGGGTCTTGCCTTCCCCCATTGCTCCACCGGGGAGCATCCAGTGATCTTTAAACGGTTCGATAGACCGTTTGACAAGCAGGATTTTTAGCTTATTGTCCTGGAATCCAAAGACGCAGCACTCTACTGCGATGGTGCATTCATATGAATTTAGAGAAACGGCTGTATCTAATGGGCCTAGTTTTGACATTGATTTTCAAATTCAGGCTCGAATTAAATAAAATGTACGGAATAACATCACGAGATTACCAGCCGAAAATATCAGAAAGCCCATTCCATGAAATAATAATTGAGAAAATTAGGGCTGCACACATGATGACGTTCGTCCAAGACTTGTTAACAGTCAAGCCCGTATTCTTTCGATTCCACAAAACCAATAAGCTGGTAACAACCAAAGGCAATCCAAATACATTGAAAACCTGCGTAATGATCTGTCCTTTGATTGGGTTGAATCCAAACAATGGAACACTCAAGGCTAAGACACTTGCAACACCCGTGACAATTCTAAACCGCTTTGAACTTATGTCGAGTTTGCCAGATGAGTAGTCGGCCAGCATAAGGGGCACGATAATCAGACAAGGGAATATGGAAGACAATCCAGCACTTAAGGTTCCAGCAAAAAAGATCGAAACTGCAAATTTTCCAACTGAAGGTTCTAACGCACCAGACATATCCAAAACATGCGTGATCTGAGTTCCAGAGCCATACAAACTTCCACTTGCAACCGCCATAATAGAACCACTGATGATAAAGATCAAAATGGCTGCTACAACGGAATCATTGCGCTGTGTCTTCGCATCAGCCAAAGTCCATCCTTTTCCCTGAATAAAAAGTGGTCTTGAAAGAAATGTTGCTGCTGCCATGGTGGTACCAACAAATGCTGCCACCAGAATTCCCGCTCCCTCCACTTTCGGAATTTTTGGGATAAGCCCTTGAATGATTTCTGTAGGTAAAGGGAAAACGAAAAACAGGGTAAAGACAAATGACAACCCCATCATTGAAACGAAAAGTGCAAGTACTTTTTCGAACAGCGTATAACTTCCTTTAAGTAGCAGCGTGTAAAATGTGCCAATAACAACAACCGCCAATCCAAGAACTACCAGGTATTGGTGCTCACTGATACCGGGGAAATTGATTTGTAATATTTCAAAAATGACGTTTGAAGTGATCCCCAAAATTCCAATGAGCGAATTCCATTGGCCAATTCCAACGGTAATGATGATGGCAATAGCCACTACCCTGCCAAAAGGCAGATGTTTTCGTATTGCAAAAAGCGCTGTTTCCCTGGTGGTGAGATAATACTGACCCGAAACAAAAATTAACACTCCAGAAAACAGGCAACTAAAAAACAACACCCACAGCAAATCCATCCCAAAGGAATTGCCAGCAACAATCATGGAGGTGACGCTTCCAGTTCCTATAGTGTAGCCTATTGCAAATATTCCGGGTCCGAACGAGAGTAGGAATTTTAAGAATTTCTTCATCTTACTGTTTTTTAGTTGGCTTTTCTTTCTGTTATCAATCCAATATCCCTGACTATTTCGGGGTATTCATCAGACTCCACAAAACCAATGGAAAAAGTTTCCGGTGTAGTTAGTAATTTTTCTGTCCCGTCAACACCATTTTGCCGACCGAAACCAAGGACGGTCATATCTGGTCTACAGACGAAATCATCTGGTATTTCATCGTCCGAGTGATGAAGTACATAAAGAACTCTGGAAAAGTTACGATCTCCAAAAGCCATCCATTCCGGCCCCGGCAAATCGCCCTCCCTGATTTCAAAAATTGGATGTTTAATAGAGTCCTGAGAAGCATACCAGAAATCCGTCGAGTCAATTTTGCCTCCTGGCACTCCTTCATATTGCACCCAATAATTAAATCCCTCACTTACCTGACTCATGGTAAAATCGCAACGGTCAGGGTAAAAGTCCCATTGTCCTTTCCATTTTCCATTGTTAGAAGTAAAAGTTAATCGAACATGTTCATCTGACTCAATATCAACAACCGAACTTGACGGATCCGTTTTAGCATTCATAGGATGGAAATAGCTTCCATCTTGCTTATGAACAGCATTTGGGAAACCTCGGTACTCACCTTTATGTGCAGACCCCTCAGCATTATGGAATCCAATCCAGTCCACACTATCCTTATCAAGCATACCTGACAACCCCCCGCCTTCCTTTTCCAGATAATAAATTGCCACAGGAGTGGAAATAATATACGCTGGACCTCCTCCTGCTGAGTCGTCATAGCCATGTGTCAAAAGCACCTTTCTTTCCGTCTTTTCTGTGCAAGATCCAAGTAGTGCCCAGAACAAGAAGGACCCGACTATTTTATTGCTAATGATGTTCTTTCTCATCCCTTTCCAATTCTAGCACTCCGCCTGAGCATAAATCCGATTCCAGCGATCACAGTTGCACAAAGCGCGAAAATCAACCTGCCCCAAGGCGGATTAGGGATTAAAGTCATTAGCAAAATACCAGCGCTCATAATGAGTACCATGGTTCCCAATTTTTCCCTTTGTTGCCGGTCTACCTGCCCTTGTTGGTCATCCGCAATGACCGGTTTTTTCAAGTCAGCGAAAAACAGATCGGCTTCATGTTTGTTGTTGTCTTTAGTCTCTTTGTAAAAGATAGAGGTAAGCACAAAAAAGCCTCCCGTAATAAATACATGACCACCAACCGTAAGAATGATATTCATGTCAATTATTTCCCGTTGGGTTAACGATTCAGCACCGAACCATCCAACAAAAACTTCGGGTGTGACAACATTGGCTACCACCCAGGAAACAAACAAGCCCACAAGAACCGTAACCCATGGAGCCCAAGCTGGTGTTCGCTTCACAATAATCCCAAGCATCAGGGGAACCATCATGGGCACTTGTACCATGGTCGAAACGGACATCATTAACTCGAATAAACTCAGCTCTTTAAGCGATGCAAACCACACAGCAGTTACAATCACCCCTATACCGCTTATAAAGCTGACCAGCTGACTGATTCGAAGCATTTTTTTGTCCTCCTGCTTCCTGTTTCTTTTGGAAAGAAAAGGCTGATAAATGCTCCTCATAAAGATGCCTGCATTCTTATTCAATGCTGAATCCATTGATGACATTGAAGCTGCAAACAATCCTGCCATTAGCAATCCCACTGTCCCGACAGGCATTGCGTTCTTCGCAAAGACCAGGTAGGCTGCATCTGCTGCTTTGTTGCCAAGCTGCGCATATCCTGCCGTCGCATCCGGATAGAGGCTAGCAGCTGCCCATGGTGGAATAAACCAGATAATTGTTCCGAATCCCATCAATGTCATCGCCAATAATGCTGCCTTCCGGGCGTTGATGGAATCCTTCGCATTGAGAAATCGGAAAGAATCGTGAAGATTCATCATCGTGAAAATCTGCTTCGGAAGGAAGAAAATAAACGTACCGAATAAGATCAAAGGATAGTTCATATTCGGTCCGATCAGGAATCCGCCAGGAAAATTCTTCACCAGATTTATCGGTCCATCTACCATGACCAGTGCAACCACTGCACTGGCTATTGAAACTACAGCAACAACCAACGTCTGAACAAAGTCTGAAGCTACGACGCCCCAGGCTCCAGATAAAACAGAGACAAAAAGAACCGTAAGTCCAATCGTCACAATCGTCACATTAATGTCCGCTTCAAAAACAGCGCTGGTGAAAACTCCGAGGGCATTGAGCCAAACGCCAGCATTGAGGAAGGAGAATGCAATCAATGCCCAGGAAAAAAACAATTCATTTCCCTGTCCGAATCGTCTCTTTATTCCTTCGGTTGGTGTATCGACTCGCATTTGTCTGAATCGATGAGCAAAAAATGCCCATGCCATAAAATACGCGAAGGTATTACCAAGATATACGAGACTTATCGCAAAACCGTCATTAAAGGCCTTGCCAGCCGCGCCTGTAAATGTTACTGCAGAAAACTGCGCCATAAAAGCCGTGGAGCCTACCATCCACCACAACATGCGACCTCCACCACGGAAATAATCACTGGTGGACTTGCCTGCCATTCGTGCAAAAACAACACCTATTGATATAATTAATATGAAATAGAGGCCGATTACAAGGTAGTCATAAAACATATTGATCTATTGAAGGTGAGTAACGTCTGTCCAAAAATTGTTTTTCCTGATCATGTCAATGAGCTGCTGATAAAAACTGCCTTCTTTGAAAGTTTGATAGGGCTCGTGAGGTTCTCCTTTGATGTCTTTCACAAATTCTCTCACCAGATAATGCCAGTTGCGCTCTGTGTCTTTCACAAATGCATCCTCGTCACCTTCAACTTTTGGCTGGTTATCTACGATATCCTGCGGTATTGGCAGTTCTTTCCAACTTTCTTTCTCGCCACGATAGTAGAGCGGACCCACACCATAATGACCCTCTATAAATATTGCCCCCTTTGTACCGTAAAATACGATATGGTTTTCCTGGAATTTTGGAACAAGACCTCCATGTTTGAAGAGCACCGAAACTGGTTTGGAAGCAAACTGACTCTCCAAATGAGCCATAACCGTATATGACCACTCGACATTACTTTCGCCCCATTTCAGAGATGGGTCGTTAAGATCTTCCGGAATGAAGTTCCTTCTGGTTTTGAAATTATGGACACCCTCTACTATTGGCGCCTTACCTAAGTCATCTCTAACTTCTCCAATGATTGAAAGTACTTTCTCTCCAATTACGGAGGTAACGATGGAAATCATGTGAGTGAAGTTGTTGTTCAACCGACCTCCCCCATCTTCGGCGCGGTGTGACCAGCCGAACGGAATGCTGCGCTCAAGGTTAAAGTGGGAAACACATTCCACTTCCGTAGGCTCACCAATGGCACCCTCTTCCACTAGCCTCTTCGCATGCTGGATATATGGCATATATCTGAAACTGGAAGCAAAAGCAGTTTTTACACCCTGCTTCTTAGAAAGTTCATATAGTTCCAAAGCAGACTCACCGGTTGCAGTCAAGGGCTTGTCGCTAAATACATGGCACCCCTGATCTAACGCCTGCTTGATCGGTTCATAATGCGCTCCACCAGGAGTTCCGATCGTTACAATATCAGGTTGGCAATCCTTTAATGCCTGGTGCCAATCTGTGCTCGTATAGGGAATATCCATTTTGCCCGCTACCTCTTCCAACACGTTTGGTGTACGCCCCACCATTCCGACCACTTCAACGCCTGCTGCGCGAAAGGCCTCTGAGTGACCTTGTCCAGCAAATCCTGTTCCTGCAACTAATACTTTTAACTTTCTATCCATTCTTATATGCATCGTTAACTACCAGTACCACAAAGTACCGTCTTCCAGCCTCGTTACCGGCAGGTAGGATCTTTTGTATTCATACTTTGCCGCTTCTTCTTCATTGTACTCCACCCCAAGCCCTGGCTTATCCGCTAATTGGATATACCCATTATTAAATGATAGTGGGTGACTGAATACGGCGTTCAGTTTTTCAGGGCCAAATCCGATGAATTCCTGTACTCCGAAGTTGGGTGCCCAACTATTCAGGTGTGCATGTGCTGCATGGCAAATCGGTGAAAGATCCGGAGCTCCATGAGGTGCCATCCTCACATTGTACATGTCGGAAAAATTTGCCATCTTTTTCATTGGAGTAATGCCACCACCGTGCGTACAAGCAATCCTCAGGTAATCGATGTTCTGATTTTCAATTAATGTTTTGGCATCCCAGACTGTATTGAAAATCTCACCAATCGCCAATGGTGTGGTGGTATGATTCCTTATGATCTGGTATCCGTCCTGGTTGTCTGCGGGCGAAGCATCCTCCAGAAACATTAGTTTGTAAGGTTCAAGTTGCTTCCCCAATTGAGCAGACTCAATCGGCGTCAGTCGGCTATGTACGTCATGCACAAGTTGAATATCCCACCCATATCTTTTCCGAGCCTCTTTAAAAAGCTCAGAAATGAAATTCATGTACTTGGAGGTAGACCAGGGTTGCTCTGGTGGGAGCGGACGATCACTTTGCAGTTCGAAATAGTCCTTCTTTTCGCCTAACGTTCCATAGGTTCCTTCAAGTCCAGGAATGGCACATTGCAAACGCACAACTTTAAATCCCTGATCGATGAATTTACCAAGATTGTCAAGAGTCTCTTCTAAGTTTTCACCATTGGCATGTCCATAGGCCAGAATCCCATCGCGACTTTTTCCTCCCAGTAATTGATAGACTGGAAGTCCGGCAACCTTCCCCTTAATGTCCCAGAGAGCCATATCTACTGCAGCAATGGCTGCCATGGTTATGGGACCCCTCCGCCAATAAGCGCCCTTATACAGATACTGCCAAGTGTCCTCTATGCGATGAGGATCTTTTCCGATTAAGGTAGGAACGGTATGCTCTTTCAGGTAGGCTACCACTGCCATCTCACGTCCATTGACCGTAGCATCTCCAAGCCCGTAAACCCCTTCATCCGTGATGACCTTGATGGTAACGAAGTTTCGCCCGGGACAGCTTACAAGTACTTTTATTTCTTTTATTTTCATTTTGATCCGATTGGAAATGATGCCTTAATCTTGTATAATTACTCTATAGCTACTTCCAAAATTTGCAGGTAAAACAACATGTCCAGGATCTAGGACATTTCCATCGCTTGCTTGCCATTTCACCGAATTACCAACAGAGGAACCCTTTGGCAAAACAAAACTGGCTAAGTGGCTATTCATTCTAAAAGCTTCCTCCCCAATGAACATAAGCCCATCAGGCAAATCCACATGGCTTAGACGGTTGGCGAGAAAAGCTTTAAACCCAATGGACTTAACCCCCGCAGGTAAATCAACACTGGTAAGGCGGTTATCTCGAAAAGCACTAGCCTCGATGGTCGTAAGACCAGCAGGCAAATCAACACTGATTAGGAAGTTGACATTGAAAGCACTTTCCTCAATGATTGTAAGCCCAGCAGGCAAAGTCAAATTGGTTATTCGGTTATTCTGAAAAGCAAAATCTCCAATGGACGTAACCCTATCTGGTAAATCCACAGTGATCAGGCTGTTATCTCGAAAAGCACTACTCTCAATGGATCTAAGTCCAGAAGGCCAAGTCACTCGGATTATGTTGTTGGTTGCAAAAGCACTCTTCTTAATGGACGTAAGTCCTTCAGGAAAAACCACACTGGTTAGGCTCTTATCTTGAAAAGTACTCTCCCCAATCCCTTTTACTAGTTGCCCATCAAGTATATCGGGGATAACAATATCGGGTTGATAATTACCCCCACTAACGTTAGAAAGAGTTGAGGAAGTAATTATCCCATTGACTATCGTTACATCTGTCGATGTTAAGGTATAAGGTGTTTGCGACATACCATCAAAGAGGAGTGCAAACAAAACGATTATACTGAATAGAATTCTACTCATAATATTTATTAGTCTAATCTTTTAAATAAGACTTGCCATCCCTTCACCGAATTCTCCCTTACAAACGGCTAAAAGGAGTCACTTTTCCAACCAAAAGAATTGATCCAGTGCTCCCATTAATAAATCAATTTGAGTGGGAGGTTTTGCTCCGTAGTAATTCGCCCGGAATTCTGTATAGTATTGCCTGATTCGGTGTTGTTCTTTGCTCCCCATAACCTTGCTATCAGTTTTACTCTGTTATTTCGGAATGTGTTTTCCGAGATGTCGACATTGATAATTCCATAGGTATTAAGCAAAGTTCCATTTTCTTCCTCTGATCCACTGTTGGTAAAGGTGCATCCTTTAACTACAAGATTCCCACCAACCGTAGACTCGTCATATCCGCCACGGTAATAGTCTATTACATTCTTCCTGACTCCATCAAACTGACTATCAATGATATGAATATTTTCGGCATTGTATTCTCCACGATCATCATCTTCCCCAGATAGTTCCAATCCATTGTTACTATTTGTAATGCTTGTAGATTTGAATTTGATATACTCTGAAAATGAATATTTATATGCTTTGAGAACAAAATCAAAATTCGCAATCTCCGAATCCTCCACTTTCAAATTGTAAAGGCTGGACATGTTTTCTTTTAGACTAGCAAAGGCATAGTTTTCTTTGTTCCCTTCTAGTCGTACTGATTTTAAAACGAGATCACCTTTGGGATTCATTTCAAAAGCTGGAGTTCCGGCACTTCCTACAAAGGAGATCGTGGATTTATTCACAGAATCAGATGACTGAATTGTTAGTTTTTTGTCAATTGTAAGTGAGGAATTGATAATGTACATATCCGAAGATAGTTCGATGATATCACCATTCTTAGCTTTTTCGATCGCAGCATACAAGTCATCAGAGGTATCAACAACATGGGTTTGGGCATCAGCTTTAGCTGGTGAAGGATTGTACCAATCCGGGCCATATTTAGATTGATCCATGATGTCTGGACCTTCTGCATTCTTTGGAATAGCAGCACCGATGGAATTATTTGTCAACCTGGAATTGCCAAATAAATCTTTATCAATCTGGTCAAATTCAAACCCGCTATGAACTTCAACCTCGGTCACATCAGAGGTGGGAATCCAAATATTTTCTTCTACTTCGGTAAGTGAAAATTCCTTTTCTTCGAGCCCTTCGACTCCTCTAAATGCTACTCCCTGATTGTTAATCACGTTGCTTTTGAAATCTATCCCATCAATTGAATCGTGTCTGAAAATTGGAAGTTTATCTCCTTTATCATTGTAAATTATGTTGTTTGCGACCAGTGTTCGAATCGGTGTTAAAGATCGAATTTCAGATGCAGGTAATACTTCTTTTTGATCAACATTGGATCCTACACCAAATTGCAATGGTGAGATACAATTGACAAACGTGTTGTACGCTAGATTAACGTCAGTGACCTGGATATATCTGTTTATTGAGGAGCGTGGAATTCCGTTCATCACCGCCACTGGAGCTCTGAAAATTTCACCTCTCAGGTTATAAAAATAGTTGTTGGTCATCCAGTGACCTGTGCCGATCAACCGCACACCACCCACCTGCGGAGAATCATCGTCACCAATAAAATAGTTGCCATCGATGATGCAATAATTTCCATGGCGAGTAACCAATGACCCCTCACTCTTATAGAATACATTATTCCTAAATTCATTGAAATTGGATTTACTCGAGATAATTTCCACCTCTCCATTGCATCTATCAAATAGGTTATTTGCTACCAAGGTATGACTAGGTACCATCGATGTGCTGCTGGCTCCGATTTGTATTGTTTCCGCGCTTGGGCCTCCTTTTGGTGGCCTGAATCCAAAATGATTATTATTGATTTTATGATAGTTTCTGATGCTCTCGTTCCCTCGCAAATTCACTCTTATGGTTGGTCCTCTATTTGATTTTCCAGCCAGGTAGCAACGATCAAGCTGATTATTTCTACCCTTAAATAGCACCCATAAATCCTGCTTATTCCTTTGCGATTTATTGAAGTCTTTTATTACGCAGTTCGTCACCCGACTATTATTGGCCAGAGTATCGTCATTAATAAAGTATTGGATCACAGATCCAGAAGGAGAAGCTCCATTTGTGAAGTAAAGCCCGTCCACAATCAAGTATTCGCCACCCAATTTCAAGTCTGATTCACCCTGAATAATGACCTGTCCCAGAGTTTCAGCTCTAAGTGTAATTGGTTTGTTTTTTGTCCCAATCCCCTTGAATCGGATTTGAATGTCATTCCATTCACCATTTGACATAATGATGTCGGTCCCGGGCTTGGCATTGGCAATAGCTTCTTTTAGTTCATCCGCAGTTGAGACCGTTAGGCTCTCGCCGGATCCACCTTGCTGACAGCTAATAAGAATACCAAAAATGGAAATTAAAATGAATGTTTTCTTCATGGTTTACAATTTAGGCGCAGTGCCTGTTCCAATCGAGGACTCTTTAAACCAAACTTCGGTGTAGCTGCCATTGGTGTATTGCTGGTTAACATCACCGTTGTATGTGTTTGATCCAGTACTCCAAACCATATTGGTTTCAGGAGTTCTTCCATTGGTTTGGTTGTATGCGCCTTGTTTGAAAAATTGTTGTTCACCTTCGTATGCGCTAGCTCGTTCAGTTCCATCTTGACCAATTGGTACGAACAAATTCACAGTTTGCTCAGGTAAATCCTCCTTGCTCTGGAAATCCGAGACCAACAGATTTTTAGTGAAAGTTTTGGTTTCGTGACCTTCGCTCTGGAAAGTGAGGTACATCACGCCATCATATACGTTGATCTCATAATTAAACTCCTCTCCGAGCTCAATACCGTCTTCTGGTTCCGTCGGATAGGAAACCGAGTCCGATCCAATCACCGACATATCATAACCCCATACAGGAGTTGAATAATCCCATCGGCCTGCATTTTCACCTTCAGTATTAATTTCATAATTCCAGAAGACAGACCCCTTTGTGTGTCCGGGAAATTTCTTGTAAAAGATTTTTACTGGTTCATTTTCGTGTCCATCGTCACTATGAATCTGCCCCACCACAACCGAATAGGAGGCAGCAACTCTTGCATCTCCTGAAATAGAAACATGCATAACCTTTAAGGTTCCGGTAAGTTTACCCCCCTCTTTTGGTAGCCATCGTTTCTTTTGACCAAATTCCGTTCGTGTATTGTGCGAATTAGGAGAAGTAATGCCGCCATTTGGCGCTTTGAAAACCATCCAATCTACTCCGTCATTCGCGGCATAGAAATAGTCTTTATGTTCAAAATTCAAAAGGGTTTCCGGATGTTCACCGTTGCCTAGCATTAGACCCCATTCATCTAAAGAGAAAATATCACTAGGATATCTCTCGGTCGTTTTACTTTCATCTGTTTCCACACTATTGCTTGATTGCGTTCCACAACCAATGCTAATACCCAGCATTGTGAAAAGAAATAGGCTAAAAGGCTTGTGCATAATAATCTTGTTAGTCGTTCTTGGTGAAATAGCCCTCATTAGAAACGGCTTCATCGCTTACATAAAGCGTAGCTGTTTTAAACCAAACCTCTGCGTAATTACCAGTTTCGTATTGCTTTTGAATATTTCCCTCATAAATTTCAGCGCCTGAACACCAGACTTGATTTACTTCCGGAGACTTCCCATTCGTTTGATTGTAGCATCCCAGCTTAAAAAAGAGACCCTCCCCTAAATAGGCATCTTCACGCTCTACTCCTCCTTGACCAATTGGCACAAATAAATTCTGAGTTTGTTCTGGAATATCTGCTACCGTTGCGTATTCCGTCTTTATCAAATTTTTTGTGAACGTTTTGGTTTCATGTCCTTCGCTGGTAAACGTCAAATTCATTGTACCATCCTTAACCTCAATTACGTAGCTGAACTCCTCTCCTAGTTCGATTCCATCCTCAGGTTCCTCAGGGTACATGTTTTCTCCATCCCCGACAACAGAAAAATCATTGCCCCATACGGCCGTTGAAAAATCCCATCTTCCAGAATTGTCATCGCCCTTCGTGTTGATTTCATAATGCCAGAAAACCGACCCTTTGGTATGCGTTGGGAATTTCTTATAAAATATCTTCAAGGGTTCGTTTTCATGTCCATCTGCACTGTGAATTTGGCCTACCACCACGGAGTTGGTAGCGGCAACCCGAGCATCACCAGTCGATGAGACGCTCATGACCTTAAGTGTAGCCGTCAACCTAGCGTCGGTCATCGGAGACCATTTCTTCAATTGAGCCAGCTCAGTTCTGGTATTGTTGGATGTTCCATGTGTATCCCCGGAATTAGGGGTCTTAAACACTACCCAATTCTCATTATTATCACTGATTGCATAAAAGAAGTCTTTGTGGTCAAAATCAATTGCCTGACCTGAGTTAGAGCCATCCCCCAGGATCAAATTCCAATCATTGAAAAATGAAATAATGTTACTGGCGTAAACAGTTGCTGAACCTTCCTTTTCATCAGTCTTATTTGATGGTCCTGAGCAGCTATTTAAAACTACAAGTCCAGTGAGAATAAGGGTCGTAACCAGGAAGATGTTCTTTTTTGTTTTCATTTTAAAGTCTGATTAAGGAATAATTCTGATGGGAAAAAGGGAGAGATAGGAAAATACGTTAACTCCCCGAGTTCCCCAACTGAGCCTTGTTGCTAGATTATGAGAAGGCTAAACCTCCATTTATATCCACATTATTTCCTGTTAAGAAGGAAGATTCCGAGCCTGCTAAGTAGGCAACTAAATCTGCTACCTCACAGGCCTCCCCTTCTCTTCTCAAAGGAGTAGCATTGGCTACATTGGCTCTCACCTGATCTTTTGTAAAATCGTCGTGGAATTTGGTGGCAATCATACCTGGATTGAGCGCATTAACTCGAATACCTTTTGGTCCAAGCTCCTTTGCCAACCCTCTTGTGAAAGTCGAAACCGCACCTTTGGAAGCCCCATAAACATAAGCCCCAGGTCCACCTCCGTCTCTTCCTGCTTGCGAAGCAAAATTCACAATCGATCCTCCTTTGCCCATCATTCCGGCGAACGCTTGTGTAACAAATATTGTGGACTTAAAATTGACATCCATCACCAAATTGTAGAATGCCTCATCTATTTCTTCCAACGTTTTTCTTGCAAATAGTCCACCAGCAACATTCACCAGAATGTCCAAATGGTCACCGAACGCTTCCTTGGTTTTTGACACCATGTTATCAATGTCCGACTGCTTTGTGACATCAGCATAAACTGCAATGGCCTCACCGCCCACTTCTTTAATGGCAGCTAAAGTGGCATCTCTGTCAGCCTCATTGTCGAAATAATTTACGACTACTTTAGCGCCTTCTTGGGCAAGTTTGACACAAACGGCTCGTCCAATATCTCTTGCTCCGCCTGTAACTACTGCTATTTTTCCTTCTAATTTCATTTCCTATTGTATTAATTGTTAAGTTTTATTTTCTACTGGGCCAATTTTCTTAATCAGTTTTAAGATCGAGAAAACTGCCATTGGTGCAAGTATTGCTATTATTATGAATGCTGGAGTATAAGACTCAGTGGTGATTTTCGGTATCAACCAGTTCATGATAATTACCGATATGGCAGCAACGGTCCCTGCC
>JBDWQX010000258.1:0-14684 GCA_039986395.1 Cyclobacteriaceae bacterium | reverse complement strand
CTCTATAGCATTTACAAAGAGATTAAGCAGGGCTACTTTGAATTGGTCGCCGTCTATTGGAATGCTGGGAAGATCCTTTGCGTACTTTTCAACCAACTCCATCTGCTTAAGCTTCAGACGATCTCTCACGAGTCCGAGTGCTTCCTTCACAACATCATTTAGCGACTGACTAACAGGATTAAGCTCTTTTGGTTTTGACGAATTTAGGAGATCGGTGATGAGTTTTCCGATTCTGTCAGCATTTCTGCGGATGATATCAAAATAGAGATCCAGATCTTCGCTTTCAGTAGAGACTTCATCTTTGAGCTGCTCAAGAGCAAGTGTCAAATTAGTCAGTGGATTACGAACTTCATGGGCAATGGTTCTTGCAATTTTGCCAGTCATGGAAAGCTTTTCCGCCATCAAAATATCGCGGTCAGCTTTCTTTCGCTTGCTCATATCTTTGATGACTCCAATCGTATGTTTTTGTTGACTTTCCTCATTGTAGTAGGAATCACAATTAATCAGACAAGTTTTTTTGCGACCATCTTTGTCGGTCATTACAACCTCATGCTCTTCTACTTTTCCACGATCCAACAGTTTCTTTTGAAACAGTTTGAAATCACTTTTTTTCTTGAATAACTGACTCAGAGTCATGCATATCAATTCCCCTTCCCCATACACAAAAAGCTCTTCGAAAGCCTTGTTTGTATCCAGAAATTGAGAGGAAGCGTCTGCCAGAAAAATAGGATCGATGGATTCTTCGAACAATCGCCTGTACTTTTTACCTTCCGATTTTACATCAGCTATTGCCTCTTTGAGATCAGAGATATCCTGAAATGTGACAGTCAAACCGTCTGAGAGTTTAGAGCCGGAAATTTTGTACCACCTGCTTACTTCCTCGTCTTCATAAAATTGCTCCAAGGTGATGAATTCTCCTGTTTCTGTAACTTTTTTATACTCCTCGAAAAGACCGGAATCCACGATACCCGGCATTAATTCAAGCAACCTGGCATCCAACAAATCGTCAGGTTTTTTTCCTACAATATCAGCGGCCACATCATTGGCAAAGATTAATTCGAAATCGATGATCTGATCGCTATCATCCCGAAGAGCTTTTAAAGTCATAATTCCATAAAAGGAACTCTCCAAAATACTTCTTAGCAAGCCTTCAGTAGAACTATCTGCTGCGTCCTTAAATTTTTCTAACATTTAAGCCTTTTTTGGTATGCTGTTTCAATAATTTAAAGTTGTGTTTGGACCAGTTCGGTAGCAACAACAAGATAAGCAATATGATCAAATCATTCATGCAAAAAATTGGTTTCGGAAAAGCCAGAAAATACAAGCGAGGAATTGCCCTTGGCGGAGGTGGAGCCCGAGGTTTTGTTCATTTAGGTGTATTGCAAGCCTTAAAGGAGAGGGACGCAATGCCTGAAATTATTTCTGGGACCAGTGCTGGAGCAATGGTTGGGGCATTTGTTGCTTCTGGGATGGAGCCGGTAGAAGTCAATCAGCTCTTAAAAGATAAAGATCTATTTAGCCTCTCAAAGATACTATGGCCAAAAGACGGGTTGCTCAGTTTGGCTGGTATGAGAGAGCTACTTGAAAAGGAAATAAAACAAAAGAACATAGAAGATCTAGAAATCCCTTTCATCGTCGCGGTTACAAATTTGAATAAAGGATGTGTTGAATATTTATCCTCTGGTTCTCTCGCAGACGGAGTACTAGCCTCAAGTAGTATCCCGTTTGTTTTTAAGCCGATAATGATTGGTGATTCCAAATATGCTGATGGAGGAATTATTGATAATCTTCCCATCAAGCCAATTATCGACGATTGTGAAAAGGTAGTAGCTGTGAGCATAAGTCCGTTGGAAGAAACGGACGACTTAGATGGTTTACTGAAAATTGGGGCTCGCACTTTTCAGTTGAGCGTAAATGCGCAGGTCAGCAAAGTGAAGGAACGTGTAAGCCTGTTTATAGAACCGGAAGGTTTGAGAGAGTATGACTTGTTTGACATAAAAAAGGCTGATGAACTATTTGAGCTTGGATACACCCATGCTAATTCGATCGAGTCAGGAAGTCTCTGAAATGCTTAGATATCGATATTGTACGCTTTAAGCTTGTTGTACAACGTCTTCCTATCTACATCTAGCAGCTTAGCTGTCTTCGACTTGTTGTTATTTGTCTGATTCAACATCTCAATAATTGCACTCTTCTCTGCTGCCTCTGCTACTTCTTTCAAACTGGAAGGTATTGCCCCATCAAACACTATCTGCAGTTCTCCGGACTGCCCCAGCTGAGGTTCGATTATTTCGGGAGGTAGACAGGATTCATCGATCGTATCTGACTGACAAAGCAGGACCGCTCGCTTTACTACGTTCTTCAGCTCTCTAAGATTCCCGTGCCAATAGTACGATCTAAATATTTCCGAAACCTGATTATCAAAACCCGAGACATTCTTATTCAATTCTAAGTTAGAAGCCTCCAAAAAGTGGGATGCAAAAAGGGCAACGTCATCAGGACGTTCCCGTAATGGAGTCAGCTCAATTTTAAACTCATTCAATCGGTGATAAATATCCTCCCTGAATTCGTCCGAGTTGATTAATTCTGTAAGGCTCTCATTGGTGGCTACAAGGACGCGAACATCAACGGGAATGTCCTTAACCCCGCCCACTCGTTTCACCACTTGCTCTTGCAGCACCCTTAAGAGTTGAATCTGATTCTCGTAGGTCAGATTGCCAATTTCGTCCAGAAATAAGGTTCCTCCAGTTGCCAACTCAAAGCATCCTTTCTTTTCACTAATCGCACCTGTGAACGCTCCCTTCTCGTGTCCAAAAAGCGCACTTCCGGCAAGATCCTTTGGAAGCGCCCCACAGTCAACAGCTATGAAAGGAGAGTTCTTACGCTTACTTTTTTGGTGGATTGCTCTTGCGGCGTACTCCTTGCCCGTTCCTGTTTCTCCTAGAATAATCACAGACATATCAGTAGGTGCTATAAGATCGATGTGTTTTTGTACACCTTGAGATTGCCTGCTTGTGCCTGTAATAAACGCTTTGCCGGAAATCTGCCTCACCTTTTTGGTAGAAGTTTTCTTTTCCACATGTTCGGTTTCCAATGCTCGCTCGGCGGTCAACAGGATTTCCTCTGGATACAGCGGTTTGGTAACATAATCGAATGCACCTTTTTTCAGAGCATCCACAGCAATGCGAACATCTGAATACCCTGTGATAATGATTACCTGAATGGAAGGCTTGATTATTTTAATTTTTTGCAGAATCTCCAGTCCAGTGTAATCGGGAAGTTTAAAATCGCAGATTACAAGATCTAGATCACTGTCTTCAATTTTCTTAATTCCTTCCTTTCCAGTGGAAGCTGTAAATGCATCAAACCCATTCTTACTGAAAAATTTTTTCAGCAAGGTGCAGATGTCCTGCTCATCGTCAATTATTAATATTTTTTTCATAAAATACTTTATGCCAAAGTCCTCACGGCATTGATAACTTCATTTTTTGTAAATGGTTTTTTGATGAAAATGTTTGCCCCCAGGTCCATTGCTTTTTGAGTCTCGTCTACACTATCGTAGGCACTGATGATCACAATCTTTGCCGAGGCTTCTCTTTCTTTTATTGTTGGAATCAGATCAAATCCTGTTCCATCTGGTAGGTTCAAATCCAAAAAGAATAGCTGGTAGTTTTTCTTCTCAATCATTTCCTTGGCTGACGTTATTCTACTCGTGAAGTCGGCTTTTAATCCTTCTTTTTTTAGAAACATGGATATCATCAGACCAATATCTTCTTCATCATCAACAATTAAAGCGTTCATCCAGCAGGTGATTATATCGGTGTGTAATTTTTCTACAAGTTACCAGATGTGTGGCTTAGAACCAATCAGAAAAGGGCGTAAAGTCTGTTTTTATAGTATGGCACAGTTATTCTCCCTGATAAAACAATAACGGATTTTTCAGGTTAACTTGACTACACCTATGACTAAAAATAAAAAAACAGGCTTCGGCACAGCTCCAGTTTTTCTAACAGCGATCTCTACCATACTTGGGGCAATCCTTTTTTTGAGGTTTGGTTATGTTGTGGGGAGTGTCGGCTTCCTGGGATCTTTGGCAATTATTGGATTGAGTCATCTCGTTACTATTCCTACGGCAATGGCAATCGCTGAAATAGCAACGAACGAAAAAGTTGAGGGTGGAGGAGAATATTACATTATCTCAAGGTCGTTTGGATTGAACATTGGTGCTGCAATTGGTGTCGCCCTATTCATTTCGCAAGCGGTAAGTGTGGCTTTTTATGTCATTGCCTTTTCGGAAGCCTTCAAACCAATCTTAGAGTTTCTTAATAGTACGTACGACTTAGGTTTGTACGACATACGGATTGTGAGTATTCCTGCCTTGATACTTCTTGCCGTGTTGATGCTCACTAAAGGCGCTGACTTGGGTGTAAAAGCATTATATGTGGTTGCTTCTATTTTGTTGTTTTCCATCATCATGTTTTTCTTCGGATCTCCAATTGATAATCCAGCGACAGCTACTAACGGCCTTTTTGATAAAATTGAAGGAGGGGATGGTTTCTTCATCGTATTTGCAATATGTTTCCCAGCTTTCACCGGAATGACAGCAGGAGTAGGATTGTCTGGAGATTTGAGAAATCCAAGAAAATCAATACCTCTTGGGACACTGGCGGCGACTTTCATTGGCATGGTGATCTATGTCTTTCTGGCTTACAAGTTTTCAGTTTCTGCTCCGCCAGAGGATTTGGTAGGTGATCAACTAATCATGTCACGAATTGCAGTTTGGGGTCCAATCATACCTATTGGTTTGGCATGTGCGACAGTCTCGTCTGCTCTGGGATCAATTTTGGTTGCCCCAAGAACTTTGCAGGCTTTGGCATCTGACAAAATATTTCCAAGAAAAGAGGTCAATGACTTTCTGGCCAAAGGAAAAGGCAAGAAAAAGGAGCCAATGAACGCCACTGCATTCAGTCTGATTATTGCCCTAGTCTTTGTCGTAATGGGCGATGTTGATATGGTTGCAAGAGTCATCTCGATGTTCTTTATGGTGACATATGGAGCGCTTTGTCTCATCTCATTTTTGCAACACTTCGCTGCAGACCCCTCATACCGACCATCTTTCAAATCTAAATGGTACATATCATTGACTGGGGCGGTTCTTTGCATCTTTTTAATGTTCAAAATGCAGCCACTCTATGCAGTGCTATCCATCTTATTCATGTTTGTGATCTACCTGGGCATATCACGACACCTAGGAGGAAAACAAGGTGTGGCGAAGATTTTTCAAGGTGTGATTTTTCAACTAAGCAGACGTTTGCAGGTGTTTCTCCAAAAGGCAGACAAAGAAGCCATTGATAGTTGGAGGCCTTCTGTGATTTGCATATCAGAAAATTCATTTGAAAGAACATCGGCATTTGAATTGATGACCTGGATTTCGCATCGCTACGGGTTTGGTACGTACTTGCATTTCGTCAAAGGATACTTTTCTCATGAATCTCAGGAGGAAGCAAGAAAGATTCATGAACTGCTTATAAAACAAGCTGGGATAACGGAAAGTAATGTGTTTATCGATACGCTAATATCTCCATCCACAACTACCTCAGTAGCCCAGTCGATCCAACTGCCAAGTGTTTCAGGCAAAGAGTACAATACCTACCTCTTCGAGTACTTCAGAGGAAAAGACGGATGTGGTGGTGATATTTTGGAAAACTTGCAAATGGTCAAAGCTGCTGGATTTGACATTGGAATTCTAGCTACCTCCGAGAGAGGCTTTGGATTTAATACGCAGATTCACATCTGGATCACTCAGAATGATATTGACAATGCTTCGCTAATGATTTTGATGGCTTATGTGATTGCTGGACACCCAGATTGGAAAAGAGCCCAGATTAAGATTTTTGCCATTTTTCCTGAGAAGGAAATCGAGCATGAGAATGAAAGAATTCTAGAGTTGATCAACGAAGGCAGGTTACCAATCACTAAGCGGAATGTTCAACTCATTCCGCGAAAGGAGGGAGTCGGTACGAAAGACATTATCAAAGAAAAATCTAAAGAGGCTGATCTATCCATCATCGGCTTTAAGACTGAAGTGGTGAAGCAGTTAGGGAAGGAAGCTTTTGAGGACTATGAAGGAATTGGAAACATCCTCTTTGTCAATTCAATAAACGAAAAGGAAATAACTTGATATGAATAGTTTAAAGAAGTCAGTGATAATTTTAGCCATTCTACTTGTTGGCTGCAGTAAAGTTCAGGATGCCGAAGACAAGCCAAAAGAGGAAAATGCTGCTCTGGATTTCTCAAAAAACAATGAATTTGAAACAATTGTAATCGAGGAGTGCGAATACATTATTGTGAAAAAATCACCCAGATCGAACCAAGGTTTTGGATTGATGTCACATAAAGGGAATTGCAAAAATCCGATTCACGTTTACAACAGTATGGACACAGCACAATTGAAGACCAGGTAATTTCCTTGTGTATTTTGTTCCCTACCTCGGCTTTAGTGTGTAGAAAAAATTTCACACTTTGTTGCAGAAAAATTGAGCACTGCTGCATAAAGATCTGTTAATCAGCTGTCTATGAAAATGGTATAGGTATTGATATGTCATAGTTGAATTTCAAAAATTGAAACTATGAAACAATCAAATTATATATCAAAAAACGTAATAATTCTAAGAGCTTTCATTATTACCGTTGTACTTGCTGCAACTGCTAGTCTTGGAAGTGCGCAAACTCTCAATAATGGAACCAGCTACAAAACTGCGGTTGGAGTTCGTGGAGGTGGGACTTCTGGTTTGACAGTGAAACACTTCACAAACAGCACAAGGGCAATTGAAGGAATACTCGGCTTCTATCCGAATGCCTTCTCTGCTACTTTCTTAGTTGAAAAGTATACTCAAGCCTTTGATGCTGCTGGGCTTAATTGGTACTATGGTATCGGCGGTCATATAGCAACACAATCTGACGTTGTCAAAGGAGATGGACTGTATAGAAGAGAAACCTCTGATTTTGGCCTGGGTATTGATGGAATTTTCGGTATCGAATACAAAATTGATGGTGTACCTATTGCTATGAGTTTGGACTTCAAGCCCTTTTTCGAAGTAGCTACAGATGGTGACGCATTCATTGGCTTAGATCCAGGCCTTGGTATCAAGGTGACATTCTAATCAAGATTCGAAATTGGGGAATTTAAGAAATTGGTGATGCCGAAAGGCAGATCGATCGGTAGGTTAGGTGACCGGGGCTCGCATTCGTGCGAGCCTTTTTTAAGCCTCTAGAGCCGCAATTGTAGGTCATGACGAAGAAAGAAAAACAGCACATATGGAAGTTGATCGCTAACGAAAATCGTAGAGAGATCATTATGCTATTGGCGGAATCTTCTAAGCGGGTAATTGAACTGGAGAAGTGTTTGAACTTAAGTCAATCATCCATTTCTCAACATCTCAAAAGATTAAAGGCTGTAGGACTTGTAGGAGTGGAGCAAAGATCGAAAACGAAAGTCTTCATGTTGCTGCCTGAAAAAATTAGAGAAGTATTGAGCGACCTCCAGCTCGCACAGAATCCACAAAAAGGTTAGATCCCTGCATGATGCTTCGGGACTTTGCACGTGATGACTCTAAGCACCGCTAAACGAACTGTCCAAAAGCCTTTTAGCCTCATCAATATTTTTAGAATCTTCAACAAAACGAGATTTTCGAGGTGCTCTTTGAACAATTTCTTGCAGCACACTTTTGGCTTCATTGTTTCTGTCCAGCTCAAGTAAGGCCTCGGCATATAATTTACAGTTTCCAACATTGTCTGGCGAAAGACGGTACGCAGAACCAAGTAGTTGAAGAGCAATTTCGTCAGAAGGCCATGTTAGTACAAGGGGTATGTTAGGTGCCTTTAGATGAATTGCTCCCAAAATTCGTTGTGATCCAGATTCGTCAAAAACTGAATCTGCCTTCATGATTTCAGAGGTAATTTCTCGTACCTGATCTACCACTCCTTTTTTGTGGGCTTTAATAAGACTGACACTTTGACCCCACCTGCCAAGGTTTGCCATATAATAGTACTTGATTGAAACATGGTCTGGGTATTTCTGCAATGCTTGCTTTCCCATTTTGATCGCAAGTCGGTAAATGCCCTTTCGCTTCTTTTTTGAAAGTTCGGTGTAACTAGCCTTGTATTCATAGGCTCTCATAATAGCTGCAATAGTTTGTGGCGTTTTCTTCGCCTTCTTGTAGTTCTTAAGTGCTGTATTGATGAGTTTCTTGTCGGCCACTAGTCCAATGGCGTTCTCGCCTCGTCTGTTATAAAAGGATTCTCCAGTTTCGTAGTAGGATTGTGCCATCCCTAGGTTAAAAATTAGGAATAATCCCAGACTAAAGTTGGCTTTTAGAGAGAAATCAAAAGAGGTCAGGTTTATCAATTTTTCAAATCGTTAAGTTCTGTTGCTAAAACCAGCTTCTTAAGAGAGTCTTCAAGTTCCAAAGAATGACTTTCAAGCAATTCGCAGAGTGCCTGATTTTTGCAAGTCTTAAGCGCTTTTTTGTACACATTGATTAGTTTATTTTCTCGCACTATCGAGAAATTGATGCTCTCCCAGTACCTGTCCCTTGTCAGTAAGTCGTTGATCTCGATGCGGATCTTTGCGAGTTTAAGTTCCATCATTTCCTGCCTTGACATGTTATACTGGTCCAGGTCAATTCCAGATACTTCTGAAAGTTCAGCAAGGAGTTTTACCTTGTGCGAAAGAAGATCATTAAATATTTCCCTAACACGATCCCGTTGGCTACTTGTGACTAGCTGATTGTAAATATTCTGAGCCAGAATTAGTCTATCTACAACTTTTTCAATGCGTTTATTCATTTATCTAATGGTTGGTTTGCAACGTGACGATTTGGTGCGAGTGCTTGGTTGTGCCATGAATGGCTAGAGTCAACATCACGAATTTGAAGATTAATCATTTTCCTCATCGTCTAAATGTCCCAAAAGTAGGGCTACAGGTTTCAAATCTTCAAAATAGTTACAAACTACTTTGAACATGGCCAATCCAGGTAAGAATAAGATCATACCTGCAACTCCCCACAAAAAGCCTCCGGCAATCAGAGAAAGAATAGAGAAGAGTGCATTAATACGTAAACTACCACCGACAATTTTTGGATTGAGAATGTTGCCTTCAACGAATTGTACAAAGCCAAAAATGGCAATTACTCCTATTGGATACCAATAGCTGTCATATGTAACAAAGGCATACAATGTTGGAATAAGCCCGCCGATGGCCGATCCAACGTATGGAACAATGGCAAGCAATGCGGCCAGGAAACCAAACAGAAAGCTATACTCAATGCCAAGGAGTAGAAGACCAAGACTATTGAGCAGTCCAAGCACTAAAACAAGAAGTCCCATGCCTGTCAGATATTTTTGACCTACCTGCTGAACTTTCTTTAACATTTCCCTGAAGGATTTCCGATTTTTCTTAGGACTTAGATGAGAAATAGCAGTGGCGATGTGACTACTATAAAGAAGAATCAAAAATGTGTAGACAAAGGTGAGTACCAGGTAGGACAAAAAAGAACTAGTAATACCTACAGTGTCAGAGATCATTAAAAAACCATTATCTGAAAAAAAAGTAGATAATTTTTCAAGGATAGCCTTTGACCTAATATCTGGTATTACCTGAACTTTCTTGTTGAGAAATGATATGGATGCTTCAAAAGCGCTCTTCAGTTTAGCTACCAGTGAGGAGTACTGGCCAGACATCTCGACTATTTGCGTCGAAAAAAGTAGAACCACTCCAACATTAATAAGCGTAACGCTCGTCATAGTAATGGTGATCCCGAAAAATTTGTTCACTCCTTTACTCTTTAGCCACTTCACCATGGGGTAAAGTATAAAAGCAAAGAGAAGTGCAAAGCAGAGTGGGATGAGCAGGTCTTTGGCAAAGTGCAGGATCACAACTGTTGCAATTATGGACCCCAACACATAGAACAGGTTTTTGAAGGAAATTTTCATTTTAGCATAGTTAGGCAGAATTCGTATTTTGTCAAAAGCAGTTTGTCCCTGTCTTAATTAAACGCTCTACTTGTCATTTTCCTTTGCTCCGTATTCTAATGTATTATCGGTTGTTTTATCAAAAGCGTCAATAAAAGCATTCGAGAATATATTCCAAATGGTAGGTAAAAGGCGGGTCTCAGGATCACTTAGATCCCCAGAGAATGGTGCCTTTGTTGCAAATTGGCTTTTCTTTTGATTTTCAAATACTTCAAAAATAGAACCAGCGACAACCTCCCAGATCATTTGTAATGGCTTGTCCTTATCGGCATCCCATTTGACAAGGTTGAGGTCTTGAATGAGTGGCTTTGCATAGCCCGTAAGTTTACCATCATCGATTAATATTTCACTATACAGATTGAATTCCCCTTCCTCTGCATCAATGCCAGCATATACTCTTAGAAAATCATTTAGGGAGGGCAGTGCCACCTGTTCAAATTCAAAATCAATATCAACATCTGGTATTTCTTTCAGTACGTTGAGCTGACCACCCACTGATAGCTTTCCATCACCAATTGAGATTGCCGATGCCTTCAACTTAGAAGGGAGTGATTTATCTGTGGACTCCGCATTTGTGAGGTTGGTGATTGAAAGATCTACTTCCCTCAGGTATAGATCGACCTGCGGTCTGCTCTGAAAATTTTTGAAAAACATTTCTCCATCTTCTATCACCAGCCTGTTAATTCGAAGAGGAAGGAGTTTCTTCAAAGGTTTTGTCCAGTCCACATCTTCACCATATTGGGCTTGAGTGGTATCCTTTGCAGTGACAAAATTTATTTGGGGATTGATCATCTCCACCTGCCCAACGATAGCACCACTCATCAACGCACTCCATTCAATCGAAAGATCAACGCGCTTTGAAAGGAAAAGCGGGACTGGTATAGTCCCTTCTTCCTTAAAGATCTGCAAACTGTCGATGGAATATGAACCAGTTAAAAGGAATAGATCAACATCATGGATTGAACCAGTATAGCCGGGTATGTCATCTAAAATATCATTGACATAACGTGTGATACCGAACGGAAGGTAAATCCGAATTGCCACAAGAAGAAGTAGTATCAGGATGGCGATTTTATACTTTTTCTTCATGTTGATTTAGTTGATTTGTAATCAATTCAACTTCTATTATGAATCTGACTCATCATTCTTGATCTCAGAAATATCCTCTTTGACGCTATCAATAGCTGATTTAATATCTGCTTTAAAAGCTTTCATACTGCTTGCGACCGAACTAGCGGTTTCATCGACTTCCATTTTCACAGATTTCCATTCTTGCTGCGTGGCATTTTTGGCTTTTTCAATGGTGCCAGCCAACATTTTCTTTCTGTCTAGAACATCTTCCTTAATCCCTTTCAACCTTGCTTCATTGATTGTGAGATTGTTCTCAATGTCCTCCAGAGCCTTGTCCACGTCTATACTTAGATATTCCAGCCGCTCAATAGCTTGCTCCTTTTGTTGCTCAAACTCTTTTGCTAATTCGTCTTGCTTTCCACTTGAACATGATGCCACAAGTAGTAGCAATACAGCAAATGAAATGTTCGAAAATATTTTGATTGTCTTATTCATGTTAATCGATTTAGGTTAAAAAATATGCCTGAAACAGTGAGAAAAGTGTGCCAAGGATTGCAAATGGTGTTTATGGCTTAGAATCACGCCCAAGTCCAGTGCTACGTGTAGTACCACTTCACTCACTGTGGAAAAAAATCTACAGATTGGTGCATGGGCTATGGGTCAGTTTAATAATTTGTATAGAAAAAGATGACAGAGAAAGAGACCACGCATAGAATCAGTGAAAACATAAAGACGCTGTATGACCAAGAAAGGAGTTTATACTTCTTTTGCAGTACAACGCCCAAGTAGTATGTGTCCACTGACATGCTGTCGTACAGGTCTTGTTGGTTTTTCTTTAGTTTGGAAAGATGATCTACGAATTGATCCAACGAGACATGAACGAAATTGCCAAAGAATAGCAAGCTGGATCTGTTTTTTTCAACAGCTTTCATGTCTACTCCTTTTGATGTGACCTTGGGTCTTGCCGACAAGATTGCAAATACTACTGAAGTCAGACATCCTGATAAAAGAACAAAAATGGGTACTGTGAATCTGATATGATCGACAGCAAAGGAGCCGCTAAAAGTGAACCCTGCGCCTGAGAATGTGATAATGATGGACAGAATAATGGTGTTGATGCTTATCATCATGTTGGCTTTACCATCGGCAATGGAACTCAAGCTGATGTGATTGTTGTAATTGGCTCTGTACAAGGTATCAATGGCCCGCCCAAACTCCTTGCCCGTTTTCTTTCTGGTGGTTGTTTTTCTTGCCTTGTTTATCCGATCGCGCTGTTTTCGTATGTTTTTTAATTTTCGCTCCTGATAAATTTTTCTTGCAGCTATTGACAAGTAATTGCACTTAATCAGGTTTTTATAGATCAACTTTTCCCAATTGAAATCGGAATACTTCCTATTGAAAAGTATCTCCCTTTCAGCTCTAAGAATTTCTGTTTTTCGAAAAAATCCTTTTCTCCCTTTGTATGAAACATGAGCATCGTGAAGTATTTGTGAGAGTATTGAGCTTTGGTTGGAGGGAGCTTCGACCAGAAGGTGTACGACTGATTGAATTTTCGATTTAGAGAACTCTTTCTCTGTGAGAAAATCTTGCACAATCTCAACACTTTTCTTAGCGAATTTTTTGGGTGTTTCAGGAAAGCCCGAAAAATAAAACCAGGCGGCCAATAAAAGGATCTCACGATCATCTTCGCTCAAACCACTTACCACCGCCAGTTTTGTAACTTCCTCTACCGTCTCTTTTATGAATTGCAAGCCATGAAATAATTGTATTTCATCATCACGGATAAAGAGGGAATGGACATAGGCAATAGAATCGTTCAAGATTTCCGACTCACCTAAATGCTGACTCGACTTCTTCATTTTTCTGAATTTAGAATTAACTTCTTACATGACTATACTTCAATATAGCGACAAATACAGCCCCACCTACAACATTGCCGAGGGTTGCCCACAACTGGAATTTCAGATAATCCATAAAGTCAAGTGTGTCACTGGTGATAACGGCACTGAATACTTCAATCGAGCCTACTATGCAGTGGTGGAGGCCTGCCAGTCCTATAATGAAAGTAACAAGCGTAATGACCAAAATTCGACTGATTGTCTCCTGTGAAGATGTAACCAACCAACCGAGGAGCCCCATCATCCAGCCGGCTAGCAGTGCACTTAGCAAGATTGTTTTCCAATCGTGGTGAACAAGCTCTGCACCAAAATGGTACAAAGTCTCATTGTTTATAAACCCAACAGCAGGGCCTACTTCAGATATGATAATGCTAAATAAGTAGCCGCCCACCAAATTCCCAACATAGATCAGCCCCCAAAGGGTGAGCAGATCTTTCAATCCAACCGACCGATTGAGAACTGGGAGTATTGCCAGTGCTGTATGTTCAGTAAAAAGCTCTGAGCGACCGATGATTACAAAGATGAAACCAACAGGATAACAAAGAGCAAGGCTGATTTTCAAAGCTTCTGGAGAAAGTGAGCCACCGAAATACGTTAGGACGGTACCCATCAAGAGTACACTAAATCCAATTTCCAATCCAGCAGTAAATGCGGAGGTAATCAGGCTTAGGTTTGAGCGGTTAAATTCTCTCAAACCCGCATCGATCTGCTCCTCAAGAATCTGACTGACCTCTTTGGGGCGATCCGAACTTAATTTGTCCTCCTTCTTACTTTGAAAAATTTTCACAGCCTCAATTTAGGTATAGTCGGCTTGTTGCAATTCATTTCCTAACCTTATCAATGTTTTCAACCATCACTGGGATTTCCGATTTTCTTACCAATTGCTCAGAAAGGCTTCCTTTTACCAATGTCCAAAATCGCGACTTTTGATACGTTTTCATAAGGATTATGTCCGCATCTATTTTCCTGGCAACCTCAAGAATACCTTGAACTTCGTCTGAATTTGACTCCACATGCACTTCGCATTTTTCGATATCTGATCTTTGAGTCATCGATTCAATTTTCTTCTTCACTTCATCCTTTTCGATGAGTTCAGTAGTGATAATATTTACGAAATGCAGGCCAGCACCTTCGCTTTGAAGAAATTTACAAACTTTAAAGATGGTGTTAGGAACTTCTCTTCCAAGATCAGTCGCAATGAGTAGGTTTTTAAATGTGAGGTCTTCGTCTTCAGGAACAGCTATCACTGGAATATCATTTTCTCTAATCAAATCTTCAGTGTCATTTCCGCCAAAGAATTCAATGAAATTCCTTGATCCTGAAGTCGCAGTTATGATAAGGTCAATGTCTACCTGTATCGAAAATTGATTGATGACATTAGTCATAGTGCCAAAGGAGGCAAAAGACTTCCCCTGAAGAGACTGTGGAACTGAAGTTGACATCAGCTTGGTCAAGCGTTTTTTTCTTACCACTTTCTTTTGAAATTGTAGCTGCTTTAGTGCATGCTCATCATCGGATTCCACCAATTCATCCGATATGGTATTTATGAAGTGAATTTTGCCGTTGAATTTTCTCGCGAAAGAACAGGAGGCTGTAATGCCTGCGTTCGACTCTTGAGAAAAATCGATCGGTACGACTATGTTGTTTATTTGCTTCATAGTCTCTTACTTCTGATTAATCAAA
>JBDWQX010000257.1:0-7121 GCA_039986395.1 Cyclobacteriaceae bacterium | reverse complement strand
CGATTATGATCTCGCGCACCCAGGACGAGGAGCTTCACATGGCTGGATGTTTTTCACAACGTACAACACAGAGGAAGCGAGCACGCTCATGGAAGTCAATGCTTCTCAAAATGACAAAGACTTTATTGCTGCTATAAACTGGAAGAAGGCAGAAGAATTGATTGCTAATGGCGATTTCGAAACCGTGCCTTCCGAGTATGCACACAATGTATATGACGAGTCTACGCAAATGGCGACATCTACGATGAAGAAAGAGGTTCGCATGATTGACGCAACTAAGTATCCAGGATTGGTATATTTTCTACCAACACCAAAGTCTCCACATGGATGTGATGTTGATCCTTCTGGTGAATTCATCATCGGTAGCGGAAAACTATCTGCCTCGCTGACAGCACACTCATTTACTAAAATGATCGTCGCAATCGAGAACGAGAAATTTGATGGTGATGCGTATGGCATCCCAATTCTAAACTATGATGATATCGTCGCTGGTGTAGTTCAGCAGGCAGGCTTAGGTCCGCTTCACACAGAGTTTGACGGAAGAGGCAATGCGTATACCACTTTCTTCATTTCTTCTGAAGTTGTCAAATGGAAACTGGGCACATGGGAAGTATTGGACAGAGCTCCTACCTACTACTCCGTTGGTCACTTGATGATTCCGGGGGGGAATTCAAGAAAGCCATACGGTAAGTATTTGGTTGCGCTGAACAAAATAACAAAAGACAGATATCTGCCAACTGGGCCTGAATTGACTCAGTCCGCGCAACTCTATGACATCAGTGGAGACAAAATCGAACTTCTTAGCGATTTCCCAACAATAGGAGAACCTCACTATGCTGCGGGTGCGCCTGCGTCCTTGATCAAGCCAAATCAGGTGAAACTGTACAAACTTGAGGAGAACAATCATCCGCACGCTGTGAAGAATGAAAAAGAAACTCGAGTGGAAAGAAATGGAACAGAGGTTCACATCTACATGACTACGATCAGAAGTCACTTTGCGCCAGATAATATTGAAGGTATCAAAGTAGGAGATAAAGTGTATTTCCATGTGACCAATCTCGAGCAAGATTACGATGTACCTCATGGAATTGCCATGATTGGCGCCAATACTTCGGAACTTTTGATCATGCCAGGGCAAACAGAAACGTTTACTTGGGCGCCAAAAAAAGAAGGAGTTTGGCCATTTTACTGTACAGATTTTTGCTCTGCTCTTCACCAGGAAATGCAGGGTTACGTGAGGGTTTCGGCACGTAACTCCAATGTTCCACTTAAGTGGAGCCTGGACGGCGAGTAGACTCTTTGGTTAGGTTATGCCCGCCGAAGCTTTAGCGGAGGCGGGCTATTTTCCAAAAAAACAAAACAATGAAAAAGTCACAGATCATCATGATGGTTGGAGCACTCTTGCTCGCTGCACTGTTTTTTCTTCCACTATGGAATATCACATTGGAAGCTCCGCAATATCCCGACCCCATCGGATTTGATATTCACATCAATAAGTTTGAAGGTGTACAGCCAAACGATATCAAGAACATCAACATTATGAATCACTATGTTGGTATGAAGGATATACCTGAGGTAATACCAGAATTCAAAATCTTCCCCTATTTCGCTGGTGGAATGATGATACTCGGACTTGTTTTCGGACTAATAGGAAACAGAAAGCTTTACTTGCTTTGGTTTGGGCTAATGATCATTTTTGGCTCCATTGCCATGTACGATTTCTATCTCTGGGAGTACGAATATGGTCACGACTTAAAGGAAACTGCAGCCATCAAATTCACGGATAAAGATGGAGAACCTATGGCCTACCAACCTCCTTTATTGGGAAACAAAATGATTTTGAATTTCAAGGCACTTTCATGGCCAAGATCAGGAGCGTACTTGATGTTCCTGGGAATAATCATGTCAGTCTTTGCCTTTTATAAGGACAAAAAAGAATCCGATGAATAAGTTCTACATTCTCATACTTACGATCGCGCTGTTCTCATGCGAGGTAAAGCCGCAAGAGATAGCCTATGGTCAGGATGCGTGTCATTTTTGCAAAATGACCATTGTTGATCGTCAGCATTCGGCACAATTGGTCACTGTAAAAGGAAAAGCGTTCAAGTATGATGCGATCGAATGTATGATGAACCATCTAAACAAATGGGATCAGCAGGACGTGAAATATTTCCTTGTTGCAGACTACTCAAAGCCAGGGGCTTTGACGGACGCAACCTCAGCGAGCTATTTGATTTCCGAATCAATACCCAGCCCGATGGGTGAATTCATAACAGCCTTTCAAGACAAAGAAGAACGCGACAGAACGTCAATTGAAGCTGAAGGAATATCTCTTGAGTGGACTGCCCTTAAAACAAGATTCAACGTCGAATGAGACTGGTTCCTATTTTGATTCTCATTCTACTTTATTTTCAGGCAAAGTCTGCTAAAATCATCGTCTGCAAATCATGCAATTACAGCACACTTCAATTAGCAGTTAGTGCTGCAGGCTCCTTTGATACAATTCTAGTGAAACCTGGTATTTATTCTTCAATCAACCTGGAACTAACCAAACCGATCACGTTAATAGGAATGTCAGGGGGCATATTAGATGGAAATGGCGAAGGTTACGTACTTAAACTTTTAGCGGATAGCATTTCTGTTTCCGGATTTAAAGTCATCAACTCAGGAAGAAGTTACACAAAGGATTTTGCAGCCATCTATGCTTATCGCGTAAAGCACTTCAATATTTCTGATATGGAAATCATTGATCCGTTCTTTGGAATTCTTCTGGAAAAGTCTAAGAATGGAAATGTCAAAAACAATAAGGTATACGGCGTTTCTAAAAGAGAAGATGATTCAGGAAATGGAATTCACCTTTGGCATTGTTCAGATGTGGTAGTTGAGGATAACGAGGTATTCGGCCTTCGTGATGGAATCTATCTGGAGTTTGTAGATAAGAGCAAAGTTCGAAAAAACTACACCCACAACAACATTCGTTACGGTCTTCATTTCATGTTTTCCAATGAAGACGAATATGTAGAGAATACGTTTGAAAACAATGGTGCTGGCGTAGCGGTAATGTTCTCCAAATTTATCGTCATGAAGCAGAATCGTTTCATACGCAATTGGGGAACAGCCTCTTACGGTTTGCTGCTCAAAGAAATCTACGATGCTGAGGTAATCGGAAATGAATTCATTGAAAATACGATTGGAATATTTATCGAGGGATCCACGCGCATAAACTACTCTGAGAATCTTTACGAGCAAAATGGTTGGGCAATCAAAGTTTCTGGCGGTTGCTATGAAAACAAATTCTTCACAAACAATTTCATTGGCAACTCTTTTGATGTTTCCTACAACACCAAAATGAATGATAATAGCTTCAATGGAAATTACTGGAGCGACTACACAGGCTACGATCTCAACAAGGATGGAATAGGCGACGTCCCCTACCGACCTGTAAAACTTTTCTCCTACATAGTGAATAAGACACCGGAAACCATAATTCTACTCAGAAGCCTCTTTGTCGACATCATCAATTTCTCGGAGAAGGTCTCTCCTGTCTTCACCCCGGATGATCTTATCGACAATCAACCAGCGACCTATAGTTTTTAAATGATACAACTTCAACATATCACGAAGCGATTCGGTAAGCTTACGGTGCTGGATGATATCAGTTTTTCCATTGAACGCGGAGGGACATTCGCTGTACTCGGTCCAAATGGATCGGGGAAGACTACTATCTTGAAGATCATCCTGGGAATGGTTCTTCCGCAAAAAGGTGAGGTTTCAATTGATGGAAATAAAATCTTGAAGACCTGGGACTACCGCAAAGGCGTTCGTTATCTACCTCAAATAGCTCAATTTCCAGACAACCTGACCGTCAACGAATTGATTAAAATGATCAAGGACTTACGGAATATGCCCTCCAGAGAAGATGAAATCATTGAATTGATTGGTCTTAGTAAATTTCTAGATAAGAAACTTGGAAATCTATCAGGCGGAACACGTCAAAAAGTGAACATTGTTTTGGCCTTCATGTTTGACTCTCCGATTCTCATTTTGGATGAGCCGACAGCTGGTCTTGATCCGGTTTCGCTAATTAGACTGAAGGAGTTAATCGAAAAGGAAAAGTCAGAAGGAAAAATCATCTTGATAACCACGCACATTCTCAGTCTCGTTGAATCTCTCGCAGACGAGATTATCTTCCTGCTCGAAGGGAATATTCATTTTAGAGGAACGCTCGATGAGCTGAGCAATAAAACGGGCGAAGAAGATTTGGAACACTCCATAGCGTCACTACTTGAATGATAATCAAAGTCCTCAAATACAGCTTCTCAGATCTGATTCGCAGTCGATGGAGCTATGTATATCTGGCGTTCTATCTCGTGCTGGGATTTGTTCTACTGTTTCTCAATGACAACCTTTCAACAGCGGTAATTACGCTTATGAACATTGTGGTCGTGCTTACTCCCATGATTGGCACCATCTTCGGTATCATGTATTTTTACAGCTCTAGGGAGTTTACAGAGTTGCTGCTTGCCCAACCCATAAAAAGGAAAACGATATTTCTGGGACAGTACTTAGGAGTTGCTCTTTCACTTTCATTAAGTCTGGTTATTGGCTTAGGGATACCTTTTCTAATTTACGGCATCTCACGCTCTTCTCAGATCTGGGATTTTGTCGTACTGCTGATTTCGGGTACTTTCCTCACATTTATTTTCACGAGCCTTTCCATCTACATTGGCCTTTTAAATAGTAACAAGATCAAAGGCTTTGGCTACGCCATTCTTATGTGGTTGTTTTTCGCAGTCATCTACGATGGAATATTTCTCATCTCATTGATAGTTTTTGATGACTACCCACTGGACAAGTTTACACTCTTTGCAAGCTTTCTAAATCCAATCGATTTGTCAAGAATTATGATTCTGCTCAAGCTTGACATTTCCGCACTGCTTGGCTATACAGGTGCACTTTTTCAAAAGTTCTTCGGCACTGGTCAGGGACTTATAGTTGCCTTCACAATGTTGCTGATCTGGATTTTAGTTCCTACGATTTTGGTTGTAAGAAAATCAGAGAAGAAAGATTTCTAATCACAGCAGAATTGATCTGACTTAATCTTGAGGTCCTAGAAATTCTTCAATGATAATTTCTAAATCGTCTACGACACTCTGATAGAAGTTTGCAGAATCCTCAGAAGAGCCGTCTTTGTAAACGATATTAATCGTCTCATTAAGTTCATCGTACTCCATGTCTCCAATCTTGAGACCCTTGTACAGGATTTCGGCATCCACAAATGAGTTAATCTGGCTTTCTGTTGGATCTGTAATTTGTAAAATCTCCGCTATGCCACTGAGGGCTTGCACTGTCATATCATTGATATGCACAGCAATCGTTGCATCAAGTACGTTGTTCGTATCAATGTTCCCAATATCATCACTATCTAGTTTTAAATAGGCATCCAAACCTAGACTGTATAACTCATTATCATGCACAAAATCCAAACTCAAGTTGTACTCGTTCATTGCATTTCTGGAAACATCTATTGAAAGCGTGTACGGATTTACGTAGAAGCTTATGTCAACAGCCACAGGGATTTGAAAATCAACACTCGTAGAGTACTCAATATTTTCTAAACTGACAGCAAGTAGCTGAACTCCATCTACTGACAAGGAAAGATCAAATCTCACAGGTAGATTTTGTGTATTCGCATTGATAGTGACCTCTTGATCTGCATAATTCTCAAGCGTCAGAATAGCGTTGTTCGACGTTTCTGTAGGCCCCGAAGGGAATTTCAAGATAACTTTATTGGTTTGATCATTTGCCTTATCCCACAGATTCGTACCATGATTATATGTATAGGTTCCTGCGACCAGAGCAATATCCAGTCCCGCATCAATTCCCGCTGGATCCACCACACCTTCCAAATCACCTAATATCGTTTCCACCCAAACCAAATTAACGGTATCCCCGTTCGCCAGCCCTAAAAAGTCTCGAAGGATAACATCCACAGCCAATCCATCTTTAAACTCAGTTGTCAGTCCCACAATAGAACCCAGAGATTCTTCAATGTTATTTTGATCTTGTATTACTGTAGTCTCGTCGCAAGCATCACCGAATCCATCACCATCGGTATCTTCCTGATCTGGATTTGCCACTTCGGGACAATTGTCAAGATCATCAACAACGCCATCCTCATCAGTGTCGGCTTCACAGACATCACCAATTCCATCGCCATCAGCATCCTCTTGCTCCGGGTTTGCGGTTTCTGGACAATTATCAAGTTCATCAATCACTCCATCACCATCAAAATCAGCTTCACATGCATCTCCCAAACCATCGTCGTCGGAATCCTTTTGGTCTGGATTTGCTACCAACGGACAGTTATCAAGGTCATCGATAATACCATCGCCGTCGGTGTCTGCCTCGCACACATCTCCTATTCCATCATCATCGGCATCCGCTTGATTCGCATTTTCAACTTCCGGGCAATTATCGATACTATCTTCTATCCCATCTCCATCTCTATCTGGTGCTGTAGGGTCCTTATCAGCAGTACAAGAAATCATGAAAAGGATAACAAGAAATAACGAAGGAAGATTTTTGATTTTTCTCATGGTGATGAGTGTTTTTGAGGTGACTTTTTAGCTGTTAAAATTAATAGGCGAATATAGCAAAAATCCTCCATTCGTTTTGCATTTTTTGACTTTAATTTTGTATTAATTCCATATTTTAAAAAACAAGAATACTGTCTATAAAGCCATTAGCAGTGATTTATATCATCGTGCAGGCAATCATTTGTCATTAGTCCACCAAAACCCAACCCCTACTTTTGAATTGATTAAATAACAAGAGCTATGAAAAAGATATTGGTCCCTGTCGACTTTTCGGATGTAAGCAAGTATGCTGCTGAATTTGCCATTGATCTTGCAAAGAGATCTGGTGCTGAAATTGTATTTCTACATAGTATGCACTTCAATTATTTCAATGATTTCCCACATGCTCCCGGACTCAACCTTCAACAGATGATAACAGATGTTCAAGATGCAGTGGAAAACAACATGAAGAACTTCGTTGAAGGCTTTAAAACAGCTATTAGCATTGATACAAAAATTTCAGGTTTGCATTTATCACAAGCG
>JBDWQX010000256.1:0-4110 GCA_039986395.1 Cyclobacteriaceae bacterium | reverse complement strand
GGCTTTGCTTCTCCTCCTTCCATAATTTCCATCGCTCCGCAACTTCCGATCGTTGGTCTACGGTCTCCAGTTTACCGCCAAGTTCATCTGCAAGCATTTCAACCGTGACGGATATTTCGCCCCAAACTGGAGCATCGATTGTATGAAATTTACTCAACGCCAACGGATCAAAATCTACTTGAATTGTTGGCTTGTGATCCGTAATTCCCGTGTGATTTGAGAACGAAGCACCAAACACACAAAGCAAGTCACATTCATTCATGAACCATGAGGCGATCGGCGTTCCACTTCTACCAAGTACTCCGCATCCCAGTGGGTGACTATCTGAAATCTGACCTTTTCCTTTAAACGTTGTTAGGACTGGCGCATTAATACTTTCTGCAAAGGAAATGATGTCATCCATGTCAAATCGAGCACCGTGACCAACAATGATCACTGGCCTTTTTGATCCTTTAAATAAATCGATCGCTTTGTCAAGACTCTCTTTTGGAGGAGCAATTTTATTACTGGTCATCCACCCTTCCGGAGTCTGTGCTTTTTCATTTTCTCCTGCAGGAAGTTCTTGTACCTCATCTGGGAATGTCAAATGAGACACATCTCGTTTAAGAATTGCTTGCTTAACGGCAGTACTCATCAGGTAGGCATGCTTGCTTCTGGCCTGCACCGAATGATTAAATTCTGCAACCGCACCAAATGCTTTTACCAGATCTACTTCCTGAAAATTTCCTGTTCCAATCACCTGAGTTGCAACCTGACCTGTCAAAGCAAGAATCGGAGCACGATCGACTTTCGCATCCCAAAGTCCTGTAAACATATTTGTTGAGCCAGGCCCGGCAATGGCAAAGCAAGCTGCTGGTTTACCGGTTAGTTTTCCATAGGCCGAAGCTGCGAATGCCGCCGCGCCTTCATGACGAATACCATAAAAATCCAATTTTCCTTTTTCAGCTTGTCGGCGAAGTGCATCTGCAAATCCAAGGTTCGAATGACCAACCATTCCGAATACTTTATTTACACCCCAGTTCACCATTGTTTCGGCCATCACGTCGGAGAAAGTATCGACGTGCTTTTCCTCTTCTTCAATCCCCACATATACAGCTCCATCTTCTACTTTGGTTAGATAGGTGGGTACTCCTCCATCGTCATAGCCTGGTGCTAGGCCCGTACACGGATGGTAATCCCATCCATGCCATGGACATCGAAGCAATCCGTTTTCGATGCTTCCTTCGCCTAAAGGGCCACCCTGATGCGGGCACTTGTTATCCAGAGCCGATATCTTACCTTCAAAATGTGTTAGGCAAATGCCATGATGTTCTGCTGTAACAGTCATCACTCTTCCCTCAGGAAGTTCCTCTGCATTGTCTAGTACTTTATGCCATTTCATTTTAGAGCTCATAGTCAATTTGTTATTGAACAATACATCTTAATTGATCCCTGCGTAATTAATTCCTGTCAATTTGTGAATGTCGTGATCAAAAGTCGACAAGTCATCTTTGTTGAATTTCGAAATATCGTCATACCCACAAGATCTAGCTACAACTTTCATCAAGTCAGCACTTGCACTGAAAAAGTTGTTCAACTGATTAGCTGAGTTTTGAATAATCAGTCTCGATCTCAAATCTTCTTTCTGAGTGGCGATTCCCACAGGGCAATTATTTGTATGACAGGCTCTCATTCCAAGGCAACCTATTGCCTGAATTGCTGAGTTTGAAACTGCGATTGCATCGGCTCCCAACATCATGGCCTTGGCAAAATCTTCTGCAATTCTCAATCCTCCAGTGATCACCAACGTAACATCATTTACCCCTTGATCTTCGAGGAATTTCCGTGCACGAGCCAAAGCCGGAATTGTTGGGACATTTATATTGTTTCTGAGAATCGTCGGTGCTGCTCCAGTTCCTCCTCCACGGCCATCTAGAATGATATAATCCACACCGGTCTCCAGGGCAAACGCCATGTCTTTTTCTAAGTGACTTGCTGCAATTTTAAAGCCGATAGGAATTCCTCCCGAAACCTTCCTGACTTCATCAGCGAAGTCTCTAAAATCTTTCACTCCATTAAAGTCAGGAAACGTGGCAGGGCTTATCGCAGAAACACCTTCTTTCAATCCACGAACTTCTGCTATTTCCCCTTGAACTTTATTGCCAGGTAAGTGACCACCGGTCCCGGTTTTTGCACCCTGTCCTCCTTTGAAATGGAACGCCTGTACTTTTTCAATCTTATCCCAGCTAAATCCAAACTGAGCAGATGCCAGTTCATAAAAATATCTGGAATTGTTGGCTTGCTCGTCGGGTAGCATTCCCCCTTCTCCTGAGCAAATTCCTGTTCCTGCCAATTCTGCTCCCTTTGATAAGGCAATCTTAGCCTCACGTGAGAGTGCGCCAAAACTCATATCGGAAACGAACAATGGAATATCGAGCTCAAGCGGCTTTTTCGCCCTTGGGCCTATGACTACTTTCGTCGACACCTCCGCCTCATCCAACAAGGGCTTCTTGTGAAGTTGGGCTGGAAGAAATTGAATATCCTCCCATTTTGGAAGTGTATTTCGATCCACACCCATCGCCTCGGTAAAACCATGGTGACCAAGCTTCGTCAGTCCATCTTTTGCAAGAGTAGAAATGTGTCGTGTATAAGGTTCAGTGTCTTCAGGATGTGTATCTGCATAAAGTCCCTGATAGGAATCCCGATCAAAAGGCTGGGGTTGATCTATTTGAAAATCAAGAATTTCCTGGCGACTCACACAAACAAATCCATTGAAAATTACCTCCGCGAACTTCTCCAGTTTCTCACTATTGTTATACGCACTTACTCCGGTATCATAACGATAATCCCAATTATGTAATCCACAAACAATGTCTTTCCCAATTATTGTAGCGTCGGACATCAAGGCACCTCGATGCTGACAACGTCCATAAAGCACTGAGACATTTTCGCCATACTTGATTAAGACTAGATCTGTCTGCTCCGCCAGTGCGTAGGTTGGCGTTTTCTCCTGCAAGTCATCGAATTTGGCTAACTGAATTAAATCTGTTGACATTGAGTAGGTATTTAGTTTGTGAGTGTCAGTAGTCCAAATGTACTACTTGATCCAAGTTAAAGAATGTAATGAAGATTACATCCCGCTAAAAACCTGGTTAATGAGACCAATACTGCCTTCAACTATTTCAAGATCTCAAATTGCACAACACCTTCCATTTTTGATCCTCTTTGTTTTTATGACTACCTTAGAAGCTGAGATTTACCAGCAATCGAAAAGGGACTCACCTCAATTACTTAACAAAAAATTGAGAGAAATGACAACCGCCAACTCGCAACTAAAGGGAGCATTCGACTACTGTTTCTCGCGTTTCCTTTACATCGCGTCCTATGGTTGAGCATTCAGTCTGGTAACCAAGGACAGTAGAAATATCACCAATATAACCTAATCACGCTATGGAAATCGAACAAAAACAATGGACAGAAGACAGTGGATGGATCAATGTTTCACAATCTGATCTCTCAAATACAGCTCAGCTAGTTTTAGCCTTTGGCTGCAAAGAAGCCCTGGAAAATGAACATCGATTCCAAGAAATAAGAGATTTCTATCCAAATGCCAATATTGTGATTTGCTCGACTGCCGGCGAAATTCTTGACAACAAGGTTTGTGACAATTCCATAAACACCACTGCTGTCTCATTCGAAACTACCAGAGTCGAAGTTTCGCAGGTTAGCATATCCGATAGCAATGAAAGCTTTGATGCTGGGATTCAATTAATGGAAGCCTTGAAAGAGACAGATCTCGTTTATTCGCTTGTTATTTCAGATGGACAGATAGTAAACGGATCCGAACTTACACGAGCACTCGGCCAAAATTTCCATCCAGATATAACCATCACAGGTGGACTCGCTGGAGATGGTCCCAATTTCCAAACCACCTTGGTTGGACTCAATGAAGCTCCTAAAAGTGGGAATATTGTGGGAATAGGGTTTTACGGTAAGAACTTAAAAGTGGGTCATGCCGCTAAGGGTGGTTGGGATCCCTTCGGTCCCGAGCGACTTGTGACAAAATCCAAAAACAATGTTCTTTATGAACTGGACGGGCAGTCTGCCCTAGACTTGTACAAAAACTATTTG
>JBDWQX010000255.1:0-61603 GCA_039986395.1 Cyclobacteriaceae bacterium | reverse complement strand
TGGAAGCGGCATAATTCCCTGCAGTCTTTGCAGCTCCAACTCCACCCCTCGCAGCCCGCGTGAAGTGCTGCTCAATTTTCACTTTTACCGGCTCTGCATAGTAACCTCCTACTGGTCCAGTGATGACCATAAAGGAGTAGGTGTCTGAAGGCCTTACACCAATGTAGGGGTCTGTCGCAAATTGGAACGGACGAATATAAAGTGAGGTATTGGGTCGGTCTGGTACCCAGTCTTTGTCGAGCTTAACTAGTTCTTCAATAGCTCCTAGAAATAATTCTTGAGGTACTGGAGGCATACACATTCTTTCTGCACTTCGGATCATTCTTTGCGCATTCTCTTCTGGCCTAAATAGCAGGATTTCTCCATCCTTGCTCTTGTAGGCTTTCATTCCCTCAAAAATGCTCTGTGCATAATGCAGGGTAGCATTTGCCGGACTAATTCTTAAATCACGAAAGGGAATGATACGACTATTTTTCCATTCGCCATCCTCGTAGTCAGCGATGAACATATGGTCTGAATACGTATGTCCAAATGTGAGATTATCAAAATCTACATGCGGCAACTTTGATTCTTCAGTGGTGGTGGTTTTTATTTCTAAAGCCTCAGTCATTCTTCTAATACAGTTTTAATGATGTTTCCCTTAGTCTGAATTGGGAGACCAGGGTGTCTCGGGTACAGCTAGCTCCTTCCCAATTGCACGCGCAAAGATGAATAAATAATCCGACAACCGATTAACAAACCGAATAATGACCGCATCAATGTCTTCGTCATTTCCTAGTGCAATAATTGATCGTTCTGCTCTTCTACAAACACTCCTACATACATGGCTAAGAGAAACAGTTTGGTGTCCCCCTGACAAAATAAAATTTTTTAGAGGAGGCAGCTCGCTATCGAACTTGTCGATCCAGACCTCCAACTGTGTGACTTCCTTATCAGAAATTTTTGGTAGTTCGAATCCTGAAAACCCAGGCTCTGTGGCGAGCAAACTTCCGATTGTAAATAAGTGTTCCTGAATCCAGTACAGCTGCTGCTTCAGACGATTTTCCACTTCATCTTGGTCCTTGAGCATTCCTAAAAAAGAATTGAGTTCATCTACGTTTCCATAGGCTTCAATCTTCCGATCTGATTTTGGTACTTTCTTGCCCCCGAGAAGTGATGTGCTGCCTTTGTCTCCTGTTTTCGTATAGATTTTGGCACTCATGCCACAACTTCAGATTTCCTTACATTCTTATTGATCTCGTCGGTTTCTACAAGACCATCTCTTAGACGAACGATTCGATGCGAGTACTCAGCTATATCTTCCTCGTGTGTCACCATGATGATTGTATTTCCCTTGTCATGCAAATCTTGAAACAGGTCCATAATATCATAAGAAGTCTTTGAGTCAAGATTACCCGTCGGTTCATCAGCCAGAATGATACTAGGGTTGTTTACCAGTGCTCTGGCGATAGCCACTCTCTGTCTCTGTCCACCGGAAAGTTCATTGGGCTTGTGGTGTGCACGATCCTCAAGTCCTACACTCGAAAGTGCTTGCAATGCTTTTTCTTCGCGATCGGACCCGTTCAGTCCCGCATAAACTAAAGGAAGAGCGACATTTTCCAATGCTGAAGCTCGAGGAAGGAGATTGAAAGTTTGAAATACAAAGCCTATTTCTTTGTTTCTGATTTCGGCAAGCTCATTTTCAGTAAGGTCACTCACATCATTCTCGTTCAGTATGTAAGTGCCGCTTGTTGGCGTATCCAGGCAGCCAATGATATTCATGAGTGTGGATTTACCTGACCCTGATGGCCCCATAAATGCAACATACTCACCCCTGTCAATATTGATGGAAACACTTTTTAAGGCCATGATAACCTCGCTTCCCATGATGTATTTCCTGGCTATGTCGGTCGTCGAAATAATGCTACTCATTTTGCTGCAAATTTGTTGGCTAAAGTAAAAAATCTAAGTTGATTGTTACGATCAATGTCTAACACGTTTTTTAGATAGTTTTGGTTAAATAAATGTTACAACTAAACATTCTCTTAGATTGTTGCCACGTTTTCTTTAACAATGGATAAGACTTCCTTTTTTCAAGATGTATTTGAGGTAGCTAAATTGATCCCAAAAGGGCGAGTGACCTCCTATGGTGGAATTGCAAAATACCTAGGTCTGAAAAGCTCTGCCAGAATGGTTGGCTGGGCCATGAATCAAGCGCATGCTGACCCAGATGTCCCAGCTCAAAGAGTTGTGAACAGTAGTGGTCTACTTACTGGCAAGCATCATTTTGCAACCGAAACGCGCATGCAAGAACTTCTGGAAGAAGATGGAGTGATGATTCAGAATAATAAGGTTGTGGACTTTGAGAAAGTTTACTGGGATCCAATGAAGGAGCTGGAGATCTGATTATCTGCCGGCCTTTTGGTTGAGAGAGTAGATCGCCTGAAAATAGATTTGATGCAAATTGATTGCTTTTGGTAGATCTTCTTCTGGTCCCTTGAAGTATACTTTAAGGTTTTGACCTTCGCCAACTTCCAATGGCTGTGATAGAAGGATTAATTTTTGATCTGCAAAAACGCGAAGCATGCTAGCACTTGGGTCATAGCTAATCATAAATACCTTAGCCTCGACCTTTCCAATAAGCCGACCATTTATCAACCTAAAATTCGTTGGTGGCAGTGACCCAATTCTTAGAAATACAGTGGCTGAGGGTGCTAGATCTAATTCTCCAAAGTCACTACTGATCTTAGGCTCGAAAAAACCAACCCAATTTGCTTGCACTTGAGGATTCCGAATGCCAATCACAATTACATCGTTCGATTCACCATAGACAGGAAGTTCCCCTGAAGCATTGGAAATATCAATATCTGTTTCGTTACCCCCTTTTACGCGAAGTGTGATTTCGTTGCCTGTCGGATCAGACAAGATTGGATTTTTGGACATGAAATTTTTGATACCCCACTGCTGTGCTCCAGATACGAATTCGTCAAATTGTGTGTCAACTGATCGGTAAAACTTCTGAGCGGCTGGGTCTGCTTTTTCGTCACTAAACACTCCGCCAAATGCGAGATCAAAAAGTTCATAAAAATCTTCAGCGGGAAGGAGCTCGGACGATGAAATGCTTTCGTCAGTGAAAAGTGCTGAGAATGGGACTTCTATGGAGTTGGTGAAAACCTTTTTGCCTTTCCGATCTGATAGCTTAACCTGAAGTTCAAAAGTGTACCCTTCATTGTGATTCAGGCGACTGATCGGAGTGATGTAGCTCGTCATAAGAAAGTAGTAGTCAAAACCTCCTTTTTTTGCTAAGGCCTTGTGATTCTCGTCATATGATTTTAATGGATTGATCTTGTTTTCGCTGCTCACAAACGAAACTCCATTTTGATGCACAGACACCTCCCCTAAATCATACTTCTGCTTCAAAATCGAAAGCATTTTCGACTTAGTATTCTCAAGCATTTCAGGGTTCTCAAGAAAGTAGTTTGGAATGTTGGCATCCGCAGGAGTGCCAAATGTGTTGAGGAATGCAAAATCGGTCACCAGCAGCTTGTTTTGTGCTAGTCCAGAAAGAGCCAGAAAAAGAAGAATGAAGACTGCTTGACGCTTTTTCATAGATTAAAAGTACTACGACTCTCTCCGAATAAAAAGCAGACCAATAAAGGTCAAGAGTCCATTCAACATCAAAATCTCAAAACCAAATTTGTAGCCCCCAAGCCAAGCTTCAGAATTTAGATTGATGAAGTAACTTAAAATCGGAGAGGAGACACATACAAATGGAACGAATCGGTCTTTTAATTCGTGCTTGGTGAAAATGCCAAAAGCAAATAAACCAAGAAGTGGCCCGTAGGTATAGCCAGCTGCTCTAAATATTGAATTGATAACACTTTCATCATTTATAGCTTGAAATATGAGAATCACAAAAAAAAGCAAAACAGAAAATCCCAGATGCACGGACATTCTCAGTCTTTTCTTTTTCGCATAATTCTCAGGTTTGAATCCTAGAAAATCTACACAGAACGAAGTGGTCAGAGCAGTCAGAGCAGAATCAGCACTTGAATATGCAGCAGCGGTGATTCCGAGTAGGAATGTCACTGCAGCGATGGTAGAAAATTCATTTACAGCTAAAAATGGGAATACGCCATCAGTTCTACTAGGAAGACTGATTGCTCCTGCTTCCGCAAATTGATACAGCAAAACACCCAGACTTAGGAAGAGGAAATTAACGATGACCAAAATCACACAAAACCAAAACATATTCTTTTGAGCTTCACCAATGTTTTTGCAGGTCATGTTCTTCTGCATCATGTCTTGATCAAGGCCCGTCATTACGATGGCGATGAAAGCACCTGAGAAAAACTGCTTGAAAAAATTACTTCCGCTCGTCCACTCCCAATTGAAGATCGTCGTTCTGGAATCAGAGAAAAGATTGGTGCTAAGTTCGCTCCAACTCACACTCATTTCATATTTAATGAAAACGATGCTTATGATCACAGCTAGAATCATAAAAGACGTTTGGAGCGTATCGGTCCATACGATTGTCTTGATTCCGCCTCGAAACGTGTAGGCCCATATAAGCAAAATGGTGGTGATGACGGAAACCCAAAAAGGAAGATCGAACGCATCGAAGAATGCGATTTGAAGAACACCAGCAACAAGAAAAAGTCTAAATGCCGCCTGTATTACCCTGCTGAGCAGGAAAAAGAAAGCCCCGGATTTGTACGACCAAAAGCCAAACCGATCATGCAAGTACGTGTAAATAGATACGAGATTCAGTCGGTAGTAAAGAGGCAGTAGTACCCGTGCAATGACAAAATAGCCTACCAAGTATCCAAGTACCATTTGAAAATAGAAAAAGTTGGAGTTGGCTACTTCACCAGGGACTGAAATAAACGTGACTCCAGAAAGAGAGGCACCAACCATTCCGAAAGCAACCAGATACCACTTTGATTGCCGATTGGCTGTGTAGAAATCATTGTCAGCGGCGTTCTTCGTTGTGAACCATGATATCAATATCAGGAGAAGAAAATAGCCGAGGATAATCGATCCGACCAGAAGTGGCGTCATTCAAACTTTGCTTTTAAAATGGAATTGCAAATTACAATTGATGGTTGGTTTTATTGCAATGCTTAATTTTGCGGGAAATCAAAAACAATGGCAGAAGATTTTGAGATAGAGGAGGAGATCAAGGTTGATGATCAGATTACCATCGAAGGCGTTCGAGATTTGATGGTCTACAACGACGACTTCAATACGTTCGAGCACGTCATTCAAACACTCATTAAAGTGTGTAAGCACGATACCACGCAGGCAGAGCAATGCACGTACCTTATTCACTACAAAGGAAAGTGTAGCGTTAAGAAGGGCCCATATGAGGAGCTGAAGCCAATGCGAGAAGAGATTTCCGCTGCGGGAATCAAAGCATCTATTGTTTAATGGAATATCCCTCGCAGCTTGTTGAGAAAGCAGTTGAGGAAATTGCGAGACTTCCTGGAATTGGAAAAAAAACCGCGTTGCGGTTAGTCCTTCACTTGCTGAAACAACCCATTGAGTCGACTGCAGACCTTTCCACAGCGCTGCAGGAGCTACGAGAAAAAATCAAGTACTGCAAGACCTGCCATATAATCGCCGATACAGAAGAATGCACTTGTCAAACAGCCTATCGTGATACTTCGATTGTTTGCATAGTGGAAGACACACCTGACGTTCTCGCAATTAAGAATACGGGTCAGTACAATGGCCTTTTTCATGTGCTAGGAGGAAGGATTTCTCCAATGGATGGGATTGGTCCGCAAAATGTAAATATTGATTCGCTAATTCTGAGGCTTAGAAATGATGATCAGATAAAGGAAGTTATTTTGGCACTAAGTGCGACGATGGAAGGAGACACAACCTCTTTTTACATCACAAAACTCCTCAAGGATTTTGAAATCAAAGTAACAACCATCGCCAGGGGAATCTCAGTAGGCAGTGAAATTGAATTCGCAGATGAAATTACCTTGGGCCGAAGTATTGCAACACGGACACTGTTCAATCAGGATTAATCTAACGTCTCCGGGCCCCGCCAATATTTTGTGCAAGAAGAACCGTAACTCCCACTGCAAGAATTAAGAAAACCCATCTTGGATTTCCTTCTTTGTAGGTCTTCGTCAAATACCACACACTCAGGAACAGTGTCAGCAGTATGCCAGCTGATGCAAAAAATCTAAGTGCTTTTGGATTCATGAATTAATTTGAAAGTTGCGTCGATGCAAAGAAATAAATAATTCCCAATATTGATCATATTTGCTCCCAATGGGAGATTTTATTGAATTTCTTTACTCTCGGTTTCTACTGAGTAACGGAGTATCAATTGATACGAGGACAATAGTGGAGGGAAACCTCTTCTTCGCAATCAGTGGCCCAAACTTCAATGCGAATAGGTTTGCTGAGCAAGCGATTGAGAAAGGAGCTGCATATGCAGTAGTTGACGAAGAAGAATATGACACAGGCAACAAGACAATTTTAGCCGAGGACGCCTTAGCAGCCTTACAAAACTTAGCCAGATTTCATCGATCGCGTTTCAAAAGACCTGTACTTGCACTGACGGGATCAAACGGCAAGACTACAACCAAGGAGCTGATAGCCAAGGTGCTTTCTGAAAAATATATTGTTCATTCTACAAAAGGGAACTATAACAACCACATTGGAGTACCACTCACGTTACTACACATTCATCCGCAGGCAGAAATAGCCATAGTTGAAATGGGTGCAAATCATGTGGGGGAGATTGGACATCTCACTGAGATGGCGGACCCAACGCATGGCTTGATTACGAACATTGGACATGCTCACACAGAGGGTTTTGGAGGCTTCGAGGGTGTCATCCGTGGTAAAAGCGAACTATTTGATTACCTGAGAAAAAACAAACGTGAGGTGCTAGTTAACCTGAATGATCCAGTGCTTTCCAACATGGCTAAAAGATTTGCCAGTCCTCACCTCTATCCAGACAAAGATGTGAAACTGTTAGGTGCGTCTCCATATGTTAAATTTTCCCTGGGGAAAGAGGAAGTAGAAACGAGCATTGCAGGGGGATACAATTTTGACAATATAGCAGCCGCAGTAAAAGTCGGGAGGCTTTTTGATGTTCCAGATAATAAAATTGCTGCAGCCATTTCTTCTTATGTACCTGCCGACGCACGCTCTCAAATAATAAAGAAGGGATCGCTAACGATTATTCTTGATGCTTACAATGCAAATCCAGATTCAATGAAAGCTGCTCTTGACAGCTTGTCAAAAATGGAAGGACGGAAAATCGCAATTCTTGGAGATATGAACGAGCTGAAAAATTCCGATGAAAAACACAGGGAACTCATTCAATTTGCACGCGAGTTAGATCTTAAAGTTTTGACCACAGGGGAAAAAATCAAAATAGGTAATCTCACATCGGACCATTATGAGAACAAGGAAGATTTAGTTTCTTACCTTGAAACGCAAAAATTTCCAGATTCAGTTGTCTTATTAAAGGCTTCTCGATCGATCAAATTAGAAACACTAGTAGAAAATTTACATTCATGAGCCTACAATTCACACTTGACTTCCTCTCTGACCTTGCTAAGTACAACAAAAAAGAGTGGATGGATGACAATAAAAAGAGATACAATGAAGCCAAAGGATATGTGATTGAACTTGTGGCGGAGGTTATTGAAAAAACCTCGAAGTTTGATAAATCCTTGGTTGGTGTTGAGCCGAAGAAAACGCTCTTCCGAATAAATCGAGACATTCGATTTAGTAAGAACAAAGATCCATACAAGACGAATTTTGGTGCCGCGATTGTTGACGGAGGAAGAAAATCTGGGAACCCGGGATACTATTTACATATTAACCCAGGTGAAAATATGGTAGGGGGAGGACTCTATCAGCCAGACGCTGATATTCTGCAGAAGGTCCGACAAGAAATTGACTACAATGGATCAAAGATCCGAAAGATTATAGAGGACAAGAATTTCAAGAAAAGGTATCCAGAAACTTATGGTGGAGATAAGTTAAAAACAGCCCCGAAAGGATATCCTAAAGATCATCCAGACCTGGACCTGTTGCAGTTGAAACACTATGTTTTCATGAGTAAACTTTCCGACAGGGAAATAACCTCAAAGACAATTGTAAGTCAAGTGGTGGACGCTTATCAGACACTTTACCCTTTCAATGGATTTTTAAAAGAAGCACTTAGTTAAAATTTCCGATCGCAACATTTGTGCAAATCCAAAAGGATGCTACATTTGCAAACCTTTTTAGGAGGGGCGCTTAGCTCAGTTGGTTCAGAGCATCTGGTTTACACCCAGAGGGTCGGGGGTTCGAATCCCTCAGCGCCCACAGAAGACAGTCAAGAATGGCTGTCTTTTTTTGTTTCAAGGAGACTTGTTTTTGGAGAGCAATCCCTGCCTACTCGAATCCATTGATTGTTGAGAGCCTTGGTTTACACCCAGAAGGTCGTGGGGCGGTTCGCCGCTGCGATCGAATCCCTCAGCGCCCACAGAAGACAGTCAAGAATGGCTGTCTTTTTTTGTTTCAAGGAGACTTGTTTTTGGAGCGCAATCTCTGCATACTCGAATCCATTTGATTGTTGAGAGCCTCTTGTTTACATCCAGAAGGTCGACAGCTTTTTCGTTTTTTGTCGGCCTTATGCCATTTGTCTCTTTACAAATCCTTCCATCTCTAGACATGATTTGTTATGTTTAAAGGCTATATCCACTTCAATGAAGTTCTTAAAACTCATATTCGTCTGTCTTTTTGCTGCTCTTACCTTTGATGCAGCTGCTCAGGTCCCCATCGTGCCTGACCAGTTTAGGGTAAATCTGGAGGCGCAGGAAATTCAGAAGTCGATGAAGTTTTACCAGGTAAATTTCCGAACACCAACCATTGATCTGCGTCAACTAAAACAGCTGGTCAATGCAGATATACCTGATTCAATTGTGGTGGTCCCACCAAACATCTCAAATTTCGATCATGTCGTGGTTTTGATCGGACTTGTTGAAGAGGATGCCTCTACAATGGTTGTTTGGTTAGCTGGTAACTACAATTACAGGAATATCACTTTTTTCATTGATAAGGATCAAGACAGGGATTTTACAAATGATGTAGGCCCTATTAGGATGAAGGCTGGAAATCCCGAGCGAGAAATCACCCTAAGGCAAGATGGCGTTGATAGAAAAATGTGGTTGTCAGTCCCTGAAATTGAGGTCAAAAGAATTGAAAAATACAAGGTGAGAATTGCAAATAGATTTGCTATTGCCTTCAATATGGGTGTGGGAACTGGCGAGATAAATTATCGATATGATGATCTCACCATTGGCTATCCAACCAACTATTTTGTCAAAATCACTGAAAAAAACCTAACCACAACACTCACATACGATTTTAAGAATTTTAACCTTGGAGTGACAGCTTCGTTCCAAAATCACTTCTACTTCACCTCACATCTTGATGTGAAAAGAGGAGAACCGTATTATAGGGTTATAACAGGCATTAGACCGATATTGGAAGACAACATTGACCACCATGTTAATCTGGATCTCCACTCCAACAATAGAATTCAGTATTCACTTTTTGGTACCTACAAAGTGAAGGTCGGTAGAGCTGTCGACGTTCAGGCATTTGTGCGAGTTGGAAGAACGAGCTACTTTATACCAGAGTACAATAGATTTGTACGGGCCGAAGATCAAACGTTCCCATTGAGAACAAGCCCTTTCTATGAGATAGGTCTAAGAAGTGAATTTACAGTAGGCATATCAAAGGCCTTTTTTGTTGAAATAGCTCGTAACGAGAACAAATGGGTGCCCGAAGGGTTCCTCGATGATACTCCTCATGATAATTTTGAATCAGAGTCGATCATCATCAAGCTCAACGTGGGTTACCGGTTCGCCCTTTGATTTCTCGGATACCAAGCGATTGTCCTCACTGCGACTTGCTGCCTAGTTGGTAGTCTCTATCCGAACTTATTTACCAAATTTTGGTTTGAATTTCGAAATCAACTTCAACAATGAAAATACATTTTATTCTACTCACATTTTTATTTTTCGCGTGCAGTTCTTCAGAGGAACCAAAAGGAGAAATCTATGCGACAGACGGTATAGCCATGGGAGGGTACGATCCCGTTTCTTATTTCGAACAGTCTGAGGCTAAGGAAGGTAATTCTGAGGTGACCTCTGCTCTAGGTGGAGTTACGTATCAATTTTCAAGTACAAAGAACAAGACTCTTTTTGACGCAGACCCTCAAAAGTATCTCCCGGCGTACGGCGGGTGGTGTGCTTATGCGGTGGCAGAAAATTCCATAAAAATGGAAGCAGACCCAACAATGTGGCAAATACAGGATGGCAAGCTCCTTCTGTTTTACGACGATTGGATGACATCCTTAAGAGGAAGCCTTAAGGAAGAGTGGAATACAGACCAAGCAAGCTACAAGGTAAAAGCCGACGAAAACTGGGTTGAGGTTAAAGATTCGAAATAGGTATTTCAAGATTACGATTGGAATGCTCTCTGATTTTATTTGGAGAGCATTTTTTGAGTTAGGTAGAACTTAGAAAGCTGCATTTAACATCTTCCTGCAATTATCACTTATTTTCGCGATCAACCTCTGAAACTTGCTGTTGGGTGAAAGATTAATTAGCATCAGATGATGCCCTTCAATAGGTAGCAAAAAGTAATTGGCGAAACAAAAAAACTTAGACAACTTGTAGTAAAATGAGTAAGAAGTACGATGTGTGTGCCATAGGAAATGCCTTGGTAGATTATGAAATTGAAGTGAATGACCAATTCTTTTCTGAGAACAATGTCGAAAAGGGCCTAATGACACTTGTCGATGATGATAGGCAGCGAGAATTGGTGTCATTGGTGACTGATGGAATCAAGAAAAAACAAGGAGGCGGCTCAGCAGCGAACACAATCTTCGGTGTTTGTGAGTTTGGAGGGAGCGGATTTTATACCTGCAAGGTGGCAAATGATGATGATGGTAAATTGTTTGTTCAGGATCTAAGTGATAATGGTATCGATTCCAACCTCTCAGTTGGCAATCTACTTGAAGGCACTACTGGTAAGTGCCTTGTGATGATTACGCCAGATGCCGAACGTACCATGAATACCTTCTTGGGAATCACGACTGACTTTTCCCCAAAAGAGCTGGATGCAGATGCAATTTGCAATTCCAACTACCTCTTCATGGAGGGATTTTTGGTTTCGTCTGAAACTGGACTTGAAGCGATGAAGGCAGCAAAGAAAATTGCCCAAGACAATGATGTGAAAGTAAGTTTGACTTTCTCAGACCCTTCAATGGTGAAATATTTTGGGGATCAGATGAGACAAGTGGTTGGAGATGGAGTAGACCTGCTTTTCTGCAATATTCACGAAGCAGAACTGTTTACTGGATTAGAAGGACTTGAAAACGTAAAAGAAGAACTTAAGAAATACGCAAAGCAATTTGTCATTACTCTCAGCTCGGAGGGAGCGATCGCATTTGATGGCAATGATTTCACATCGATAGAACCATTTCCGGTAAAAGCAGTTGATTCTACAGGGGCAGGAGATATGTTTGCTGGAGCCTTCCTTTATGGAATAAACCACGGGCATTCATTTGCGGAAGCTGGGAGGCTCGCTAGTTTGGCAAGCTCAACAGTTGTTAGCAAATTTGGACCAAGACTAAACGAAAGTCATATCAAAGAGATTAGAAGTCGTTTATCTTAGAAAAGAGGAACTCCTTTGACCACCAACAAAATTTGAAATAGAAATCAAGTACTTATGAAAAAAGCAATCGTTCTAATTCTTTCTATTACTGCTCTGACCTCATTTGGTCAGGAAAGGAGGATAGAATTTGAGGAATACAAATTGTCAAATGGACTGCATGTGATACTCCATCGAGACAATTCAACTCCAATTGTGGCCGTTTCTTCAGCCTATCATGTAGGCTCGAAGGATGAGGAAGTCGGAAAAACAGGATTCGCTCATTTTTTCGAGCATGTAGCATCCAGAAAATCTACGAATATTCCAGTTGGTGGGTTTACTGAATATGTTTCGGATGCAGGTGGCTCGAGAAATGCTACAACCAATTTTGATCGTACCTACTATTATGAACTACTTCCATCAAATCAGTTGGAGCTGGGGCTTTGGCTGGAGTCTGAGAGAATGTTCAACATGGTTGTCGACACTGGTGTTGTTGAAACTGAGCGTGAAGTTGTAAAAGAAGAGAGAAGGCTAAGGAATGACAATCAACCGTATGGAACTTTGATTGAGGAAATTCTAGTCAGATCATTTACAAAGCATCATTATAGATGGCCAGTTATAGGATCAATGGCAGATCTCGACAATGCGACAGTCGCTGATTTTGAAGCTTTCAAGAACAAGTTTTATGTACCCAATAACGCAGTTTTGTCTATCGCTGGAGATATTGAAATAGAGGAGACCAAAAGGTTGGTAGAGCTTTACTTTGGAGAATTTGCCAAAGGCCCAGAGATCAAGAGAGAATCAGTGATGGAGCCGCAGCAAAAAATGGAAGTTGTCGACACGGTGTATGACAACGTTCAGCTTCCGGCGCTTGTGATGGCATATCATATTCCGGCCATCGGGACCGACGACTACTATGCCATGAATATGCTCAACTTAATTCTGGCTAATGGTCAGAGTTCAAGAATGAACAAGAAGCTGGTAGATGAAACACAATTGGCTGTATTCGCAGGGGCATTTGATCTGGCAAGTGAAGACCCAGGTATTTCTCTCGCATTTGGTGTAGCCAATGCAGGTATAAGTCTTGTCGAGTTGGGCGATGCGATGCAGAGCGAAATTGACAGAATGAAAAACGAGATTGTACCTGAAAAGGAGTTTCAGAAAGTCCTGAACCAGATCGAGAATAATTTCATTAGCGGAAATGCTTCAATAGCAGGGATTGCAGGGTCACTTGCCAATTATTACCTAATAAGAGGCAATACCAATTTGATTAATACGGAGTTAGAGAAATTTTTGGCGGTGACTCCACAAGATGTTCAGAATGCTGCTAAAAAGTACCTGAAGGATAGTAACAGAGTCACGCTACACTGGTTACCAAAACCTCAATAACACTTACGAAAATGAAAAATACTTATATACTTATTGCGCTTCTATTTCTTTCTTTCTCTGCGTTTTCACAACTAGATAGATCGAAAAAACCAGAAGCTGCTCCAGCTAAGGAAATCAAAATTGGAGATTACCAAAAGTTTGAATTGAAAAACGGGCTGAAAGTCATCGTGGTGGAAAACAAAAAGATTCCTCGGGTGGCATTTTCATTGATTTTGGATAGAGACCCTTTGGTAGAAGGAGACAAGGTGGGATACCTTTCAATGGTTGGTCAGTTGATGAGAAGTGGGACAACAAATCGAACAAAATCTCAATTGGATGAAGAAGTGGATTTTATTGGTGCAAGCCTTTCAGCCTCATCTTCTTCCATCTTTGGTTCTTCCCTCACCAAGCATCAAAATAAACTGCTGGATTTGATGACAGACGTTCTTTACAACCCATCATTTCCCGAAGACGAACTGGATAAGATCAAGAAACAAACTGTTTCTGGGTTAAAATCTAATCAGGATGATCCAAATGCAATTTCTGGCAACGTGAGGTCTCGCTTGTTGTATGGCTCAAATCATCCGTATGGAGAAATACAGCTGGAGGAACATGTAGAGAACATATCTGTTCAAGACATTAAGGATTATTACAAAACCTACTTCAAACCAAATATTGCATACTTAGCTATTGTCGGAGACATCACGGTAAAGGATGCTAAGAAAATCGCAAAGGCGAGATTTGGTAAATGGGAAAGAGGAGACGTACCAACAGTTAAATATGATCAGCCAAGTGCCCCAGAAAAAAACATAGTAGCACTTGTGAATCGATCCAATTCAGTTCAGACTGTGTTGAATGTGAACTATCCAATTGATCTCAAACCAGGAAGCCCTGAATCCATACAGGCACGCGTGATGAATCAAGTGTTAGGAGGAGGCAGTGCATCGAGACTGTTCCTGAATATCCGTGGAGATAAAGGTTTTACATATGGAGCATACTCCTCCATTTCTTCGGACGAATTGGTTGGGAATTTCAACGCAAGCGCATCGGTACGAACGGAGGTGACAGACAGCTCTACGGTAGAGTTTCTCTATGAGATGGGAAGAATTGGAAGTGAAGATGTAGAAGAAGGCGAGTTGCAGCAAGCAAAGAATGTAATCATTGGAGGTTTTGGTCGATCTCTGGAAAGACCTCAAACGATAGCTTCGTTTGCGATCAGTCAGGAGCGATACAACTTAGATGAGAACTACTATAACAATTATGTTAAAAACATACAGGCAGTTACATCTCAGGAAGTCAAAGAGATTGCCAACACGTACATAAAACCTGAAAATGCTTTTATTGTTGCGGTCGGAAAAACCAGTGAGTTTGCAGACAAGATGGCACAATTTGGTGAAGTAAAGCATTACGACATCTATGGAAATGAAGTTGATCCATCTTTAGCCAAGCTTCCTGAAGGACTGACCGCTGAATCGGTACTCAATAAATACTTAGATGCTGTCGGTGGAAAAGAAAACCTGGCAAAGCTTAACAGTGTAAAGATGAATATGGAGGCTTCGATGATGGGGCAGACCATGCAGATGGAGGCAAGTAAGATGGCGCCAAATAAATCTGTGATGGAAGTAAAAATGGGTGGAAACGTGATGCAGAAAATCGTTTTTGACGGGAATAAAGGGAAAGCCTCTGGGATGGCTGGTACAAAGATGATTGAGGGAGACGACGCACTTGATCTAGCTCTAACATCCTCAATCTTCGAGGAAGCTGTTTATCTGGAGAAAGAGATGGAAATTAGATTGGCTGGTGTAGAGACCATTGAGGGCAATGATGCTTATGGTGTTGAGGTGATCTCTCCTTCTGGGAAATCAGTGACCAGATATTATGATTCTGAGAGTGGATTTTTGGTAAGAGTTACAAATACAGTTGATGGACCTCAGGGAGCCATGACGCTATCAACGGACTTTAGTGACTATGTAGAGTACGACGGATATTTTTTCCCAACAAAGCTGAAGCAGCCCATGAATGCGCAAATGAAAATGGATATTTCTGTAACAGAGGTGATTATCAACGCTGAATTGCCAGCGGATCTTTTTAAAATAGAATAGACGTTAAATAATTAGTTGAACAAAATTTGCACAGAGGGCAAGGATCTTTCTATCTTTGCCCTCCGTTTTTTAGGGACGAAAGAATAAGAAAATGAAAAGGACATTTCAGCCTTCGGTAAGGAAGAAAACTAACAAGCACGGATTCAGAAAAAGAATGGAAAGTGCGAATGGACAAAGTGTGCTTGCACGCAGAAGAGCCAAAGGTCGTAAGAGACTGACTGTTTCAGACGAGCTACACAAAAAATAAGCTAAACTCAGGCCTATGGGCCATTCAGAATACGGTTTTTCTAAGAAGGAAAAGCTAACGGGCAAGAAAAAAATAGAGGAACTATTTCGTAGTGGTTCCTCTTTTTATTTGGATGCTTTCCAAGTGAAGTATCAGCCTGGATCCAGCGAAGAACTGAACCACAGGTTGCTAATTACCGTCCCCAAGAAGAACTTCAAACGCGCAGTCGATCGAAATCTTTTGAAGCGAAGAATACGTGAAGCGTATCGATTGAACAAGAAATTGCTTCTTAAGCGTGGTGAAAATGAATTCTTTTACATTGCTTTCATTTATCTTTCTAAGAACATTTTACCCTTTATTGAGATTCAGGACCAACTAATTGCCTGCCTTAAACGTTTGGATAGTGTTGTAGAGAAGAAGAAATAATATGCGTAAGAAATTAATCATCATACCCCTGTCATTTGTCTTGCTTGTAAGTGTAGCTGCTAAGTTCACAGACACAGACAGATACTTCGAAATTTTCAAGAACCTTGACATTTTTGCTACCCTTTTTAAGGAGGTGAATACGCACTATGTAGATGAGGTCAATCCAAGTACCTTAATAAAGAAGGGAATAGATGAAATGCTAGGTTCACTTGATCCCTACACAAACTACATAGCCGCAGACGATATTGAAAACTACCGAATGCTGACAACCGGTGAGTATTCTGGAATTGGAGCTGTTGTGGAAAGAAGAAATGGTGTGCACATGGTGGTGATGCCTTATGAAGGATTTGCAGCGCACGAAGCAGGACTTAAAGCGGGAGATGAAATTCACAAAATTGGGGGTATTTCGCTTGAGGGAAAAAGCTCTGACGAAATAAGCTACCTCCTAAAAGGACAATCAAAGTCTGATATTGTAATGACAATCAAGCGCTACGGACAAGAGGAGCTGTTTGAGGTAACGTTGAAGCGCGAGAAAATTGCGGTAGAGAGCGTTCCCTATGCAGGCATGGTAACGGAAGACATCGGATATGTTAGGCTAACAAGCTTTACGCAAAATGTTGGACGCCAGGTTGGAATTAAGACACTCGATTTACTAGAACAGGGGGCAAAGGGAATCATCCTTGATTTAAGAGGAAATCCCGGCGGACTTTTGCATGAAGCTGTAAACGTCTCAAATGTCTTTATTGAAAAAGACAGAAAGATCGTTGTGCAAAAAGGAAAGGTTAGAGCCAATGACTGGACCTATAATTCGCTCAATGAGGCCGTTGATACAAATGTGCCGCTGGCAGTGCTAACTGATAATGGTAGTGCCTCAGCATCTGAGATAGTTTCTGGTGTTGTGCAAGACTACGATCGCGGTGTCTTGGTGGGAAGAAAAACATTTGGAAAAGGATTGGTTCAAGTGGAACGACCACTCTCATATGATGCTGTTGTAAAAATCACCACAGCGAAATACTACACACCAACAGGGAGGTGTATTCAAGCGATTGACTACAGCAATAGAAACCCAGACGGAAGTGTTGGCAAGATTCCGGATTCTTTGAAAACCGAGTTTCGTACCACGAATGGTCGCCTTGTTTTTGATGGAGGAGGGATCGATCCTGACATTGAAGTAGACGATTTTGACTTTGCTCCGATCACCTACAGTCTTTTAAGAAAAGATCATATTTTCTTTTATGCCACTGAGTATTACTATAACAACTTAAGTCGAGAGTCAGAGGATCCCAGAGATCTTCGACTATCTGACAGTGAGTACGAGCAATTTGTGAAATGGCTGGAAGGAAAAGAATTCGACTATACTACGGAACTGGAAAAGGGAGTGAGCAAGCTCATCAAAACAGCTAAGACAGAAAAAAAATATGCTGCACTGAAGCCACAATTTGATCAACTTGAAAAAGCGTCAGTGCATGATAAAAACAGAGATTTGCTGACTTTCAAAGAAGAAATCAAAATGTTACTGGAGCAAGAGATTGCTAGTAGATTTTTTCTACAAAGAGGCTTAGTTGAGTCAACTTTTAACAAAGATCCTGACATTCTCGAAGCAGTGAACGTTCTTCGTGATGAGGAGCGCTACGCTGAACTTTTGAATAGAAAATAGATTGGCACTCATTCTAAGCATCGAAACATCAACAGATGTTTGTTCTGTTGCTTTACATCGATCAGGCGAACTTCTCAAAAGTCAAATCCATCAGATTGAAAAATCTCATTCCTCGTTGTTGCCAGGAATTGCCTGCGAAATTATAGAGGAAGCTGAATTGGCATTCCCGGACTTGGATGCGGTAGCAATTTCCGCTGGTCCTGGATCATACACAGGTCTCCGTATTGGAGTCACGACAGCAAAGGGATTTTGTTTCGCCTCCAATATTCCATTCATTTCTGTGGACACCTTAGATGTAGTGATAGCAGCTGTGGATGGAAAATTTAAGGGAGATCACAATCTGTGTCCAATGCTGGATGCCAGACGAATGGAAGTCTATACCAAGATGGTCAATCAGGATCTTGTAGAGGTATGGCCGCTGCAGGCTAAAATTTTAACGGAAACCTCTTTTAAGGAAATCACAGACCCAACGTACATTTTTGGAAATGGCATGGCCAAGTTTAGGGAAATTGTTAATCAGGATAATTTGATCTTTATTGAGGAAATAATCCCAGATGCTCGAAACATGGGTCAACTAGCGTTCAGAAAATTTGAAAACAGTGAATTCGAAGATGTTGCGTACTTTGAGCCAAAGTATTTGAAAGAGTGGCGAACTACTACTCAAAAGAAGCAGTTACTGTAAAATGGATGAAATTGTAAATCGGGTGGCAAAGAGCCCGCTTGTTTCTGTTGATCTGGAGGAATACATCCACAAAGGCGAGAAGTGTCTTTTTGATTTAAAAGATCATTTGTTTGAAGGACTCATTTTAAAAGAAAAAGATTTTCGAGATTTCATCAAATCAAATGATTGGTCCGAGTACGATGGAAAAAATGTTGGTCTGATTTGCTCAGCCGATGCAATCGTTCCCATCTGGGCATATATGCTTTTGGCGTCAAGCCTAAATACACATGCACATCTGGTGGTCTTCGGTGACGAGCAGGATATCGAAAAAGCACTTATTGGTCAGGCCATAGATGGATGTATCAAGAGCCAGGATCTCCAGGGTGCGAAGGTTGTTATCAAAGGATGTGGAGAAGTTCAAAATAAGGAGTACGCCTATACACAAATCACAAACGCACTGCTTCCTATCGTAACTAGCATCATGTACGGCGAGCCATGTAGTACAGTGCCAATCTTCAAGAAAAGAAAGTAATTTCGAACAAAATCAACCAACTAGAACAGTGGAACTAGAAGATCTAAAGTATCCCGTAGGGAAATACAAAGCACCTGAAGTAATCGATCAGGCCGTAATTACTGACTGGGTTGACACTCTTGAGGAGTTGCCGAAGAAATTGCGAAATTTGGTTGAGAACCTTTCATACAAATATCTTGATTGGTCTTACCGTCCGAAAGGTTGGACAATCAAGCAGGTGGTGCATCACTTAGCCGATAGCCACATGAACAGCTTCGTCAGGTTCAAACTTATGATGACCGAAGATAACCCAACGATTCGTCCCTATGAGGAGGCAAAATGGGCGCAACTGTCCGACGGAAATAATCCAGATATTTCTACATCATTGCAAATTTTGGAAGGACTACATTCTCGGTTGAATACACTCCTTAGGGATTTGATCTCTGATGATTGGAATCGCACCTTTTATCATCCAGAATATGAAAAAAACTTTACACTAAGCTGGATGATTGGCTTGTATGCCTGGCACTCAAATCACCACTTAGCGCACATTCAGCAAGCAATAGAAAAAGAGGGAGATTTTACCGAGAGCTAGCGAACAGCGGCAAAAGGACCCGTTTCTCAAAAGCGTCATTTCGACCGTAGGAGAAATCCCATAGAATTGTCAGGCAATCCATAACGGGGGATTTCTCACTCCATTGTCATTCGAAGTGACGTTAATCAATCTTTTTTCTTACCGCCTCCTTTTTTGCCAGAGCCTGCAATTGAGCTTCTCATGTCTGTATCTGCCTCAATATTCTGGAACTTGTAATAATCCATAATTCCAAGATTACCGCTTCTGAAAGATTCAGCGATTGCTTTTGGCACCTCAGCTTCCGCCAAAATTACCTTAGCTCGAGCTTCCTGCGCTTTTGCCAACATTTCTTGCTCTTCAGCTACGGCCATCGCTCTTCTTTCTTCTGCTTTTGCTTCTGCCACTTTCAAATCAGCAGACGCTTGATCCGTTTGAAGCTTTGCTCCAATGTTTGCTCCAACATCTACATCTGCTATATCAATGGAAAGAATTTCAAATGCGGTTCCTGCATCGAGACCTCGTGCAAGAACCAACTTGGATATCTTGTCTGGATTTTCCAGCACTTCTTTGTGCGAAGCTGCTGAACCTACCGAAGTAACAATTCCTTCACCAACTCTGGCCAATATTGTTTCCTCTCCAGCTCCCCCAACCAATTGTTTGATGTTGGCTCGAATGGTAACTCGTGCCTTTGCCACCAACTGAATTCCATCAGCTGCCACAGCTGCCACCGAGGGCGTATTGATCACCTTAGGATTTACTGAGACTTGCACAGCCTCGAATACATCTCTACCTGCTAAATCAATTGCGGTCGCTTGCTTAAAAGTCAAATCGATGTTTGCTTTATCGGCAGAGATCAATGCACGAATTACTTGGGGAACATTTCCGCCAGCTAGGTAGTGAGCTTCTAGCTCTTGTGTTTTCAATTGCCTCCTCTCAGTATCGCCTTCATTCTCAACAGTTGTTAAACCTGCTTTGGTCGCAGTAATGAGAGAATTGACAACGATAGATGGTGGTACCTTTCTTATGCGCATAAACACCAACTCTAGCAGGCCTACTCTCACACCAGAGAAAATGGCCGTAATCCAAAGATTGACAGGTACGAAATAAAGAAAAATAAAAAAGAGAATAATTCCCCCAAACACTAACAGAATAAGCATCATACTGCTTCCCATGACTTTACTTATTTACAGGTTGTACAAATATTTTTTTCGATTCAATTCTTAAAATTTCAATAGCCACGTTTTCGTTGATATACCCTCCGTTAGATCTTACCTCAACCTCGTTGTCATCAAAAAGTGCTTTTCCGACAGGTTTAAGAGACGAAATGGATTGACCGACATCTCCTTCCTTCAAACCCAACTTGATATCCTGATTGAACTTTCCAGTCATTGAACTTTTCAATGAAAACCGCTCCCAGGACCTACCCTTGAAGGCAATAACCAAGGCTATTGTGTTTAGCAAAATGGTACTTATCAAAAAAATGGTACCAGTTGTTGCTCCAAAATTATCGTAGCTCAGATAGATTCCATATCCGCTAAACAGTAGTCCTAAAATGCCGACAATGGTTGTTCCAGGTACGAAAATGATCTCGGCTATCAATAAAATGATACCGAAAACGACGAGCCCTATAACAGTAATCCAATCCAAAGTGGTTCTTTAAAATTTCAAATTCAAAGCTATCTGTTTGATCTAAGTTTTACTAGCAATTGTTACAATAGCTCAATTATTACTTACAGTCAGTAGGCTTTCGCAAAAAGCACACGACCAGACGAAGGCTTTCCTGAATACACACACGCCCCATCTTCTTTTTCCTGATCAAAAGGGATGCATCTAATCGTTGCTTTTGTCTCTGTTTTTATTTTTTCTTCAGTCTCATCGGTTCCGTCCCAGTGCGCATACACAAAGCCTTTCTCAATTAATTCTTTAAACTCATCGTACGAATCGGCTTTGTAGGTATTTTCCTTGCGGAAGGTCACAGCCCTATTGTAAATCGAAGTTTGCATCTCCTCTAACAAATTAGAAATGTAGGCTACGGTCTCTTCTAATTTGTGCGTTGACTTCTCTTTCGTATCACGTCTAGCAATTTCCACTGTTCCATTTTCTAGATCCCGTGGACCAATAGCTATTCGAGCTGGCACACCCTTAAGTTCGTATTCAGCAAACTTCCACCCTGGCTTGTGTGTATCACGATCGTCAAATTTCACTGAAATGCCCTTGGACTTTAAATCAGAAGAAATGCCATTGACAACTTCAGTAATGTTGGCCAACTCTTCGTCTGTTTTGTAAATTGGGACAATCACGACTTGTATTGGAGCCAGCTTAGGAGGAAGAACCAGGCCTTCATCATCGGAGTGGGCCATGATGAGCGCACCCATGAGCCGAGTACTCACACCCCAGGATGTGCCCCAGACAAACTCATCTTTTCCTTCTTTACTTGCATATTTCACGTCAAAAGCCTTTGCGAAATTCTGTCCGAGAAAATGAGAAGTACCAGCCTGAAGTGCCTTCTTATCTTGCATCATAGCTTCGATGCAGTACGTATCTACTGCTCCAGCAAATCGCTCGCTCGGAGTCTTTACACCCTTGACGACAGGAACAGCCATGAAATTTTCCGCGAAATCTGCGTACAGGTTAAGCATTTGTTCCGTTTCTTCTACAGCCTCTTGCTCCGTTGCGTGAGCAGTATGTCCTTCTTGCCACAGAAATTCTGCGGTGCGAAGAAACAAGCGAGTTCTCAACTCCCATCTTACCACATTTGCCCACTGATTAATTTTCAGCGGGAGATCTCGATAGGATTGGATCCAATTTTTGTAGGAATCCCAAATCACTGTTTCAGAGGTAGGCCGAACAATTAGTTCTTCTTCAAGTTTGGCCTCAGGATCAACGATTAGCCCCTTCCCGTTTTCGTCATTTTTCAGACGATAGTGAGTAACAACAGCACATTCTTTGGCAAAGCCTTCGACATGATCAGCTTCTTTGCTTAGGAACGATTTGGGTATGAAAAGCGGGAAGTAAGCATTCTCGTGTCCTGTTTCTTTGAACATTTGATCGAGCGCTTGTTGCATCTTTTCCCAGATGGCAAAACCGTAAGGTTTTATAACCATGCAACCTCTGACGGGAGAATTTTCAGCTAGTCCTGCTTTTTTTACTAATTCATTATACCAAAGTGAGTAGTCTTCGGAACGGGATGGAATTGCCTTAGCCATTTTTTAATCAGTACAGTTTATATCGTTTATGCAGAATAGCAAGCACTTTTCTAAGTAAAAAAGCCAATTTTCAAATAAATAGTATCCAGAAGAGGCTTTGGTATAGTGTTTGCATTATTGCAAGTATAATTTCTAAAGGACGGCAAATATAGCTTAGGCTTGAAACCGATTGTCCTTCAAAATGGTTTAATAACTAAATTCTGGTGATTATGAAAACTTATAGCAAACTCTTCATTTTAACTGTCCTAATCACAGTTGTTTTTTCTTCGAACGCTCAGGAGTACGACGATATGTATTTCTCAAAGAAGGACAGGAAGAAAGTTAAACCTGTGGAGAAGAATCTAGCTCCTGCTGTATCAGAGAAAACTTCGTCTTTTTTGAGCAGACAGATTGCTCAGAACAATGAGCTAACCGAGGAGTATTCCGAAAATGAAGTTAGCCAGGAGGCGATTGATAAGTATCGAAAGCAAGACTCCAATGGGGCCAACGAGCCTGTTGAGGTTTTAGAGAATTCCAATTATTCGAATCCAGCTGATACGTATTATGAAGATGAGTATTATGAGGAAGAACCAGTCATTGTAAACAATTACTACTACGATGATCCTTGGAGATATAATAACAATTGGAGAGGATTTCGTAATCCTTGGAGATTCAGACCTGGATTTTCTGTGTCAGTAGGATGGGGATTTGGATGGGGCGCATTTGGAGGAGGCTGGGGTTACGATCCATTTTGGGACCCATATTATAGTGGATTTGGATGGGGGTGGAATAATCCATGGTACGGCGGATTCAACTCATTCTACGGTCCTCCTTACTACAGAAACTCCTTTGCAAGAGGTTACGGTCGATTTGATGGGTACAACGGTAGATACTATGGCACTCCTTCCATTGGAAGAGCTTCTACTCGAAGAGCAATAACCAGAGGTCCAAGAAATTCAAGGGGTGGTGCTGTTTCGTCCTCTGGACGAAGTGCAAATGTTAGAAATGTGTCTGCTGCTAGTTCCACAAACGATAGCCGAGATTATAGTTCAACACAAGCTAGATATCTGGAAAAATCCAGAAGAGGAACTAGAGTTTCGAATTCAAACGGCCGAACTAGTACAGCTACTCGCTCAGCGAATAGAGCTGCATCTGATGGAATAAACAGAAGCAATTCCAGCAGATATAGCAAGCCATCAAATTCTTCCAGACAGAGATCGTATACCCCAAGCTCGGGCAGATCTTCAAATGCTGGTCGAAGTGGCTCAGGCACAGTTAGATCATCTAGTTCATCTCGAAGTAGTTCGGGTTCTGTTAGATCATCTAGTTCGTCCAGAAATAGGTCTGGAGGAGTAAGATCCAGTAGTTCTAGTAGAGGAGGTTCAAGTTCGGCTAGACCTTCCAGCTCTTCAAGAAGTAGAAGTAGTTCGGGAGTTAGATCGTCGAGCCCGTCGAGAAGTAGTGGTTCTGTTAGATCATCAGGCTCATCAAGAAGCTCTTCTGGTCGATCAAGTTCTGGTAGCCGATCGAGCTCTAGCCGATCAAGTTCTAGCAGGTCTAGAGGAAATTAAACAACATTACAAGTCTGAGAAATGAAAAAGGCAATCGTACTCATTTTACTTTTACAATCAGTTATATCCAATGCTCAGCAAGAACCGTTTGGGTACTATCGAGATGCATTGATCTTTAGTCAATCCAATACATTGTATGGGAGCACTGCGAGGATACAGGGGATAGGAGGAGCATCGGTAGCGTTAGGTGGTGACCTAAGCTCTATTTCCTCAAACCCAGCTGGATTAGGTTTTTTTAACAGGAGCGTTTTCACGATTACGCCATCGCTGGATTTTTCAACAACAGACTCAAAATTTACAATTCCTGATCAAGGATTCTCTGGACCGTTGGAAGAATCCTTCAGGAACACGTTTAATTTCGCCAACATTGGTACTGTTATAAACTTTACAAAGGGAGATTATACAAGCGATAAATTCAAAGGTGGGTCACTAGGAATCTCGCTAAATCGTCTCAATGGTTTCAATCTCGAGCGAAATTACGAGGGGATCAATGACTACAATTCCATCGTGGATTCCTTTTTGGGAAACGTGAGCCAAACGCAGACTAGCGACCTTGCAGGGTATGAAGCTGGTGCGTACGATCAATACCTCATTAACCCAACGTTTGATGCAGATGGAAACATTACAGGATATGATTCCTTTGTGGCTGGATTTCCAATTCAATCGGAGAGCATCAAAGAATCTGGGTCACACTACCAGTTGAATGTGGCCTGGGGAGGAAATTATGATGATCGACTCTATTTTGGAGGAGGAATGGGTATTCAGATTTTGAACTACCAGCTACGAAGAAACTACCTCGAGGACAGGTTTGAACCTGCTCCGTTTTTAAATAACCTTACGATCTTTGATGATTTGCAAGTGAGAGGTGCCGGGGTGGATTTCAATTTTGGAACTATCGTAAGACCAGTGGATTTTCTCACCGTCGGGGTCAGCTACACTTCACCTTCTTTCATTTCATTGGATGAAGAAAACTTTTTCGATGTTTCAGCGAATTGGAATGGTGGAACAACAGTTACCGAGACTGATGATGATGGAAATGACACGGATGTTGACATTAGCTCCATAGACCCTTATCAGAGTGATCTGTTTGTCTCAGAATACAGACTAAGAACTCCCTCCAAAATTGCAGTTGGTACCTCGATTTTTGTGGGAAAGAGCGGATTTATTACAGGCGATTTTGAATTTGTTGATTATTCAAATGCAAATATCAACTCCAGTGACTTCTCTGAATCTGCAGACAATGATGCCATTGAAAACATCTATACATCTGTAATGAACATTCGAGTTGGTGGGGAATATCGGATAGACAACATTAGGCTGAGAGCAGGTTATGCGCTTTTTCCAAGCCCATACAAAGATTCTGATTTGCAAGACCGAACAAATTTGACGTTTGGTTTTGGGTACAGAACTTCAGACTATTTTCTTGATTTTGCTGTTGTCAATAGTGAGACTAAGTCTCTGTATACACCATATGACATTGCGAGTGATCAACCGATTGTTGCCTCAGACATCAAGAACACCTCAGTTTCTGTAACGTTCGGACTGACTTTCTAATCAAACAGCTTTTCCAACTTCTTATAGTCGCTTACAGTGTACTGAGCTTGCTCGTACCACTTTCGTCGCTTTGATAGCAGTTCTGCAGGCTCAAACTTTTTCATCAATGGCCTTGAGCTATCGTCAGCTAGTCGACGGGTGATTTCTTCTAGCGGAGTGTTGATGTAGATGGTGATTCCATTTCGGTTCATGAAATCCATGTTGTCAAAAAAGCAGGGTGTCCCTCCTCCAGTGGCCAAAACGAATTGTGAATGATCCTTGACAACCTTTGTCAGCACTTCCTTTTCAACTTCCCGAAAGGAGGGCTCGCCACCTTTTTCAAACAGTTCGGTGATTGATTGATTAGTCGATTTTACGATCTCAGCGTCAAGATCGAGAAAGGTTGAATTAATTTGTTCGGAAAGTCGTTTCGCAAAAGTGGTTTTACCAGAGGCGGGTAAACCAACAAGGAAAATTTTTTTAGACATCATCTGTTTAACAACTCTGCCACTTCATCTGAAAGCGGAGTGTCGTTGTAGTGCCACTTGCCTACGACAGTTCCATTTTGTATCAGCCACACGCCGGGGTTCGATCGGACAATGGTTTTTAAAACAGTAGCATCAGCAAAGAAGTAGCGCGCACCTAACTGGTTTTTATGTCGAAATTCTTCGAATGATGCCGCTCCTGAGGAAGTCAAAATCCATGTCTCAAAACTTGGATTTGCGTACGTTAAATTTCGTAGTCTATCAATCTTTTTTAGTGACGTCTTTTCTACATCATGAATGATGATCACCAGCTTGTTACCAGTCAATAGCTCATCAGTAAACTCGCCATCATCATTCCAAACACTTAGGTCTGTAATTTTTGGTTCCGCCCAAGGATTCAGAGGTCTTGCCTTGATGAAGGTGTACCCTGGTTCGGTGGGGTAGGTTTCAAATTTGTATTGTTGACCATCTTTCTCCACCGTATATTCTGTTCGAAGTGGTTCGGAGGCTTCCATGAGACTCGGTATATGACCTCCTACTTTGTAAGCTCTGAAGTCGATGAAGGGAAGATGCGTGATCGCGTAAACAGCAACGATGACAAATACAACCGCTGTGCCTGCAATTTTAATCTCTCTGAACAGTGGAGAAAATAAGGATTTGTACTCACCTTTTTTGATGAAAATGATGACAATGAGAACCAGCAGAACGATGTCTTTGTAGAAGGACTGCCACGGGGTGAGCTTTATTGCATCGCCGAAACAGCCGCAGTCCGTCACCTTGTTGAAAAAAGCTGAGTAGAATGTAAGGAAGGTGAAGAAGACAATCATTCCAAGAAGTGTCCAGGCAGTGATCTTCATTCTATAGCCGATAATCAACGCTACTCCCAACACAACTTCGAGAACGCTTAAAAAAACACTTAAGAAAAGAGCAGCTGGAACAAACCACTCAAAGAATGGAGCGATGTCATAAGCAAAAACTTCAAAGTATTCTTCGAGCTTAATGGCAGTTCCTGCAGGATCATTGACTTTGATGAGTCCTGAGAAAATGAACAGGGCACCCACAGCATATCGGGCAAATTCTTTAACAATATTCATCTTGAACGTTTTTATTTATAGCCTACTGTTGACTTTCTTTTAGCTTTATCAGACAAAAAACAGAATAGTTGATCATATCCTGATAGTTAGCATCAATTCCTTCCGAGATCAGCGTTTTACCAGCATTGTCCTCAATTTGTTTCACCCGCATCAGCTTCATTAGGATAATGTCTGTGATGGAACTAACTCTCATTTCTCGCCATGCTTCCCCATAGTCGTGATTCTTATCGTTTAGGAGTGAAAGTGTCTCTTTCGATGCTTGATCATACATTGGCTCCAATGTATCAAAAGGGATCTCCATTTCTTCAGTACCATTCAGCTGCATCTGCACTAGAGCGATGATACAATAGTTGATAATCCCTTTGAATTCGTTGCTGATGTCTTCGCCAACCTTCTGTTCTCCTTTTTCTTGAACAGATCTGATTCTCTGAGCTTTTATTAAAATTTGGTCAGTGATGGATGGGAGGCGGAGGATTCTCCAAGCCGTTCCATAATCCTTAGTTTTTTTGGCGAAAATATCCTTGCATGCTGTAATGATCTCTAAATATTGCTGCTCGGTATCGATATTCATAGTTGACAATACATGGACAATAGTTGGCAGTCCATAGCTACTTTTGAGGAAAGACTGCCAACTGTTACTGTCGACGGTCAACTATGAACTAAATCACAAAACTAATCCATTGAGCCCCAAACACACCATCAAAATTAGGGGAGAAATTGTTGATCTTTCTTCGCCAAAAGTCATGGGAATAATCAACGTGACGCCTGACTCTTTTTATGAAGGAAGTAGAGTTGACTCGACGGACCATATTCTTAAGACTGCAGAAACTATGTTGGAGCATGGGGCCGACTTTTTGGACGTTGGTGGTTATTCTTCTCGCCTCGGAGCTGAGAATATTTCGGTGGAAATAGAAAAAGAGCGAGTAATCCGGGGTGTAGCTGAAATTAGTAAGAAATTCCCTGAAGCCATTGTCTCAGTAGATACTTTCAGGTCTGAGATAGCTAATGCTGCAGTGGAGGCTGGAGCTTCAATTGTCAATGATATTTCCGCTGGCCACCTAGATGAAAAAATGCTCGAGACTGTCGGGAAACTTGGAGTGCCCTACATCGCCATGCACATGCGTGGCACTCCACAAACAATGAAAGACCATACTGATTATGATGATCTAGTCAAAGACATCGCTTTCTACTTCTCTGAGACAATTGATCGTTGCAAGAAATTTGGAATCAATGATCTGATTTTAGATCCTGGCTTTGGTTTTGCAAAAACTTTAGAGCAGAATTTCCTACTGCTTAAGAATCTTGACTATTTCTTGCAATCGGGAAAACCGATACTGGCTGGGCTTTCCCGAAAATCCATGATCTATCGATCACTTAACCTGACCGCTGATACATCGTTAAATGGAACTACGTCGTTAAATACTATAGCTTTGTTTAAGGGTGCATGCATCTTGCGTGTACATGATGTAAGTGAGGCTGTGGAAGTTGTAAAGCTTGTTAACCAATTGTCTTGATTTTAGGATTTCAAATAGGGTTTTTAGATATAGGCTTCAAGGATGTTTTGGACATTCTTTTGGTCACAATCCTATTGTCCCAAGTCTACAAATTGATGAAGGGAAGTGTGGCGATCAAAGTCTTTGTAGGCTTCCTATTTCTCTACCTAATCTACCTTGTTGTCAATGCTCTTCAAATGGAATTGCTAAGTACAATTCTTGGGCAGTTTATGGGAGTGGGAGTCTTAGCTGCTATCATATTGTTCCAGCAGGAAATAAGAAAATTCCTGTTGATGGTTGGGCGTACTGGTTTTTCGGAGGATGGAAACTGGTGGAAAAACGTTCGATTCTGGTCGCAGAATGGACGGGCGCAGCGCGCTAACATTACACCAATCACAGAAGCGGCGAAAGCTCTTGCGGGCTCAAGTACAGGAGCACTTATTGTACTCTCTTCAGATTCGCCTTTAAAATTTTATGCCGAGTCTGGTGACATGATGGACTCGATTGTTTCTAAGCGATTATTGCTAGCAATCTTTAATAAGTACAGTCCGTTACATGATGGAGCTGTGATCGTACACAAAGATCGCATCGTCGCAGCGAGATGTATTTTGCCGGTAACAGAGCGGGACGATATTCCAGCTCAGTACGGCCTCAGGCACCGAGCAGGACTCGGAATGTCAGAAAATACGCAATCATTTATCATCGCGGTGTCCGAGGAAACTGGACAAATCTCTACCATGCAAAATGGAGAAGTATCTCACAATATCTCTTCTCAAGAGTTGCGGACTCAGATCAACAAATATCTGCATGAGCCTAAGGACATGAAGAAGGAAGTAGAGAAAAAAGAAACTGAAAGTGAGGACGGAAGTGAGCAAGCTCAGCCAATTTCGGTCGCGGAGTAACCTTGTACAATTCTTTTAAAGCACCCCCAATTCTTTCCCGACCTCTGTAAATGCCTCGATCGCTTTATCCAAGTGGTGCCTGTCATGCACCGCTGATATTTGTACTCGAATTCTTGCTTGATCTTTTGGAACCACAGGGAAATAAAACCCAATCACGTAAATTCCTTTTTCCAACAAAGCAGCAGCCATTTTCTGAGAAAGGACGGCATCATAAAGCATGATTGGTACAATCGGGTGCTCTCCTGGCTTGATGTCAAAACCCGCTTCCGTCATTTTTTCTCGAAAGTATTTCGTGTTGTCTGCGAGCTTGTCTCTCAATTCCGTTGTCTCACTCAGCATGTCAATTACCGCCATCGAAGCGCCCACGATAGATGGAGCTACGGTGTTAGAAAACAAGTATGGTCGAGAACGTTGACGTAACAGTTCAATGATTTCTTTTTTCCCAGAGGTAAATCCTCCTGAAGCTCCACCAAGTGCTTTTCCAAGCGTCCCAGTAATGATATCCACTCGATCCATGCAATTTCGGTACTCATGAACGCCGCGCCCAGTTTTCCCCATAAAGCCTGTTGAGTGACATTCATCGGTCATAACCACAGCATCATATTTGTCAGCTAGATCGCAGATTTTATCTAATTGAGCGATGTTGCCATCCATGGAGAATACTCCATCTGTCACAATGATTTTGCACTTAGCGCCACTGGCCTCCTTCAACTTTGCTTCTAAATCCACCATATCATTATTATTGTAACGATAGCGCTGTGCCTTACAAAGTCTAACACCATCTATAATCGAAGCATGGTTGAGCGCATCAGAAATGATAGCATCTTCTGGGCCGAACAGTGGCTCAAAAACTCCACCATTTGCATCAAAAGCCGCAGCATACAAAATGGTATCCTCCATCCCTAGAAATTCCGAAATCTTTTGCTCCAGCTCTTTATGAATGTCTTGAGTGCCGCAAATGAAGCGAACGGATGACATACCATATCCATGCGAGTCAATGGCTTTCTTTGAGGCTTCGATCACTTTAGGATGCGACGACAAACCCAAGTAATTGTTCGCGCAGAAATTGATTACCTCCGATCCATCTTCTAAGGTGATGTCTGCAGCCTGTGGAGAAGCGATGACGCGTTCCTTTTTGTAAAGTCCTGCTTCATGGATGCCAGCAATTTCGTTGTCTAGCTTGGCCTTTAGAGATGTGTACATATTAGCTTAGTTTGGGTTTGGATAAAATCTTAGGTTTTAGTTTTTTGGTTGGAGTGGTGGATTCTTCAATCATTGCTTCTTCCAAAACATGCGTTCTCCTTATTCTGTTTAGTAGAAACAACTTTTGTTGAGTAAAACTTTCTGGATGGACCTGATCGAAGAGCTTCTTAAATTCTTCATACCTGGTTGCATCAGCCTTCTTAAATTTTTTCGGATCAATTCTTTTAGACTGGAGATAGCTCTCAAAATTTTGATTCGAACTGACTTCATTACCCATCGCTGCAAATTTAACTGAAGTGTGATTTCCGTAGACTATTTATTTTTACCTCTCAACAACATTACCCCATGAATAAAATTCTCATTATTGGTGCTTGTGGTCAACTTGGAACAGAATTGACAATCAAGCTCAGAGAACTGAAAGGAAAAGAAAATGTAGTTGCCACAGACCTGCGTGGCCCAGTCGACCATATTGCTGATGGTCCTTTTGAGAAGTTGGACATTATGGACCGGGAAAATTTTCATGCTATCCTTGACAAGCATCAGATAAAAGAAGTTTACCACTTAGCGGCAGTGTTGTCTGCCAAAGGAGAGCAAGATCCACAGTTTGCCTGGAAACTAAATATGGAGAGCTTGATGACCGTTTTAGAGGCGGGGAAAGACAAACTAGAGAAGATTTACTGGCCAAGTTCAATAGCCGTTTTTGGACCAACTACACCTCAAGAAAACACTCCTCAGAATACGGTAATGGATCCAAACACAGTTTATGGAATTAGCAAATTGGCTGGAGAACGCTGGTGTGAGTACTACCACTCAAAATATGGTGTGGATGTCAGGAGCCTAAGATATCCAGGATTGATTGGCTACAAAGCCCTCCCAGGGGGAGGTACAACCGACTATGCAGTGGACATTTTTCACAAAACGATTGCCGGGAATTCCTTTGAATGCTACCTCCAGAAGGATACGATGCTTCCCATGATGTATATGGATGATGCCGTAAAAGCGACTATTGATTTGATGGAATCACCAGCAGAAAATGTAAAAATTAGAAGCAGCTATAATCTGTCAGCGATGAGCTTTACACCTGCACAGATTTCAGAGGAGATTAAAAAACATAATCCCGATTTTGAAGTGACCTATAATCCTGATTTCAGACAGGAAATTGCTGATAGCTGGCCATCTTCCATAGATGACAGTGCCGCGAGAGCTGATTGGGGGTGGAAAAATAGCTTTGGGTTAACCGAATTAGTAGAGACAATGCTGACTCACTTAAAGCGTGAAATGGTTTCCGATTAAAGCAATTTTGCTTTTCTTTCCACTCGATTTAACTAACCGACCATGGAAAGCTACAATAATCTCCTTCTTGACCTAAACGAGGGAATTCTGACGATTACGATTAATCGGGAGAGTAAAATGAATGCACTCAATCAGGAAACGATGCATGAAATTGGGACAGCATTTCACTACGTTTATGACAACCCCAAAGACATAAGAGGTGTAATTATTACAGGTGCAGGAGAAAAAGCGTTTGTAGCTGGTGCAGATATTAGCGAATTCGCTGGCGTCAACGAAATGAATGCTCGTAAATACGCTGAAGAGGGGCAGGAAATATTTCAATCCATTGAGAATTGTCATACTCCGGTAGTCGCCGTTGTTAATGGGTTCGCTTTGGGAGGCGGGTGTGAACTTGCTATGGCAGCTCATATGCGAGTTGCCACGAAGACTGCCCGTTTTGGACAACCGGAAGTCAACCTTGGCTTGATTCCGGGCTATGGAGGAACGCAGCGATTGACTCAGTTGATTGGAAAGGGCAGAGCGTTTGAATACCTAATGAGTGCGGATATGCTAGGTGCAGACAGTGCGTTGGAATTTGGATTGGTAAACTACGTGGAGGAAGATCAGGGTTTGGCACTTGGTAAGGCCAAAGAAATTTTAGAAAAGATTGCGAGTAAGGCTCCTGTTGCAATAGGACTTGTGATTGATTCTGTCAATGCGAATTTTGAAGAAGGATCTAATGGATATCAAACCGAAGCAAATTCCTTCGCCCGGTGCTTCGCTACAGAAGATTTTAAAGAAGGTGTCGATGCATTTCTAAACAAGCGTCCGGCAAACTTCAAAGGCGAATAACCATTGTCATTACTTAAAAAACTCGCAAGTCAGGCAGCGGTTTACGGATTAAGTAGTGTTCTCGGAAGAACGCTCAACTATCTACTTGTACCTCTTTATACTTCCGTTTTTGCTCCAGGAGAGTATGGCATAGTCACTGAGCTGTATGCGTATGTCGCATTTCTCAACATTCTCTATATCTACGGACTGGAAACAGCATACTTCCGTTTTGTGTCTAAGCAAGAGTCTCAAAATGCATTCAACAGTGCCTTCACCAGCATTCTCATTACTTCCATTGCATTTTCTGGCATCCTCTTTTACTTGTCAGATGAGCTGACGCTGATGCTTCAGTATCCTGGAAAGGGAGATTTCATTCGATGGATGGCCTTGATTCTGGGAATTGACGCGATCGTTGCAATACCATTCGCGAAACTGCGTCAGGAAGGAAAAGCCGTTTCTTTTGCGATTTTCAAACTGTCCAATATTTCGTTAAACATCTGCTTGAATCTGTTTTTTCTGGTTTTTTGTCCATGGGTCTTAGCGGACAATCCGAGCCACTTTTTATCTACATTTTATAATCCGAACATTGGTGTAGGCTATGTGCTTTTATCCAATTTGATGGCGAACGCAGTCTACATTCTGTTTTTCATACCGACTTGGATCAAAGTGCGATTAAGCTTTGATACTGCTGAATGGCGAAAGATGATGAGGTATGCCTGGCCAATACTTGTGATTGGATTTGCTGGTGTAACCAATGAAATGCTGAGCAGGGCAATACTAAAATATCGACTTCCAGAAGGATTTTATGCTGGATTCTCGAACATTGAAATTCTCGGAATTTTTGGAGCATGTTACAAGCTTTCCATTTTCATGACATTGGCAGTTCAGGCTTTTCGTTATGCATTTGAGCCCTTTTTCTTTGCAAAGGCTACGGATAAAAATTCTCCTGAACTGTTTAGTAAAATCATGACATGGTTTGTGCTATTCACCTCTTTTAGTTGGTTACTCATCACAGTATATCTTCCATGGATTGGACCAATTTTTCTCAGGCAAGAAAGCTATTTGCAGGCGCTGCAGGCTGTCCCGTGGCTACTCGGAGGGGGGCTCTTTTTGGGAATTTTCTACAATCTTTCTCTCTGGTATAAGCTCACCGACAAGACTAGGTACGGCGCGATCATAAGTGTCGTTGGTGCTATTGTTACGCTCGTGTTAAACTGGGTGCTAATTCCAAGACTGGGATACATGGGAAGTGCATATGCAACGTTTACCTCATACACTTCGATGGTTATCATTTCGTACCTGTGGGGAAAAAAACACTATCCGGTGCCTTATAATCTTAGTAAGGTTTTCTTATACTTGGGCCTTGCCGGTCTTGGAATTGTCATAAATAACCAATTTCAAGAATCTATTCTATCTGCTACTTTGATCGTCCTAATCTTCCTAACTTTGGCTTTTCTTTTCCAAAGAAGTGCATTTGAGTCAAAAAGTCAGTAGCGAACAGCACGACCATTAAACAACTTACATGAATCTAATAATCCCGATGGCGGGCATGGGAAAACGTCTTCGTCCACATACGCTCACCACACCCAAACCTCTAATTCCTGTGGCAGGCAAGCCGATTGTTCAACGGTTGGTCGAAGACATTGCCAAAGTTGTACCAGAGAAGATTGAGCGTATTGGCTTTGTGATCGGCGACTTTAGCAAGGAGATTAAGAATCAACTTTCAGCAATTGCCGATGGGATTGGAGCAGAGGCATTTTTCTTTGTGCAGGAAACAGCTGAAGGCACCGCACATGCTATCGCCTGTGCCCACGATCTTCTTGATGGTAAGGTGACAGTGGCATTTTCTGACACGTTGTTTCGTGCAAATTTCGACTTAAACCCAGAAGACGATGGGATTATTTGGACAAAGACAGTAGATGATCCAAGTGCCTTTGGTGTTGTAAAGACAGGTCCCGATGGAGTTATTACTGATTTTATTGAGAAGCCTGCAGATTTTGTTTCAGATCAGGCCATCATCGGAATCTACTATTTTAAGAAGGGTGAAGAACTAAAGCGTGAGATTGACTACTTGATTGAAAATGATATTCGAGGGGGAGGGGAATTTCAATTGACAATGGCACTAGAAAATCTCAAGAAAGGCGGACTAAAATTCAAGATTGGCACAGTAAATGAATGGCTTGATTGTGGAAACAAAGACATTACAGTGGAATCTAATTCGAGATATCTTGGTTTCCTATCAGAAGAAAATTTGATCAACGAAACGGCCAAAATTACGAATAGCGAAATAATAGAGCCAGTGTATATAGGTAGGAATTCAGTGATAGAAAACTCCAAGATTGGGCCGAATGTTTCGATTGGTTCAGATTGCCACGTAACAAATTCGTCGATTTCTGAGTCCTTAATACAAAATAACAACAAACTCGAGAGCGTTAATTTTGCTAACTCGATGATTGGAAACTTCGTTAAATTGACTGGCGAGCCAAAGTCGGTGAGTTTAGGAGACTTTTGTGAATGGTAATACGGATGCGATTAGTTGTACTTTTTTCAGTTTTAGTTCTTTCATTTTCAGTTTTTTCGCAGAAAAAGAAAGCAAAAAGTGAGGCCACCATACCTCAGACTCAGGAGGACTCCGTGCAGTTTGAAGCGGTGATCGTTGAGGCAGAAAAACAGCTGATTCTGGAGAACTATGCAAAGGCGATGGAAAGCTTTACCAAAGCCCTGGAAATGAACACACAGAGTGGAGCTGTGAATTACAAGATAGCCGAGGTCTTTACCAAGAGTAAAGAAGGACAAAAAGCCATTCCCTACAGCATCCGAGCGATTGAATTGGAACCAGAGAACAAGTTCTACCGACTTGCTCTGGCAAGGCTGTATCAGAGTGTAGGATTTTTCGTAGATGCGACAAAAACGTACGAGAAAATTCTCCTAAAATATCCATCTGATGAGTCGACCTTATATGAGTTAGCAGAACTGTATCAAAATCTTGGACGTACAGAGGAGATGTTCGCAACCTTTGATAAGATTGAAGAGGAACTGGGAATCAAATTGGAGATCGTTAGAGAGCGTCAGCGGATCTTAATGAAAAACCGAGACCTGGATGGAGTAATAGCAGAGTATAAAAAGTTGATTGATGCCTATCCAAACGAAAATGCTTATCGAATTGAGCTGATCGATTTTTTAATTCAAAACAAAAGAACAGAACAAGCGAGTGCTGAAATCGAATTGTACGAGAAGGACAAACCTTCCACTTCGAGAATTATGCTACTCAAAAGTGAGCTTGCTTGGTTGGCAGGAGAAAGAGTTCGAGCATTCGAACTGTTGGAAGAGGCATTTGGAGCGAGTGCGCTGGACTTTCAAACAAAATTCCAAATTCTATCGAACTACCTCTCCATGACCTCAAAGCCAGAAGATAGGGAGAGAATCACAAGAATCTCCAAGAACTTGGCGGATGAAAATCCAAGGGAGTACAAAGCCCAGGCCTTTGTGGGAGATCTGCTCTATCAAAATGGAGATAAGGAAGCCTGTGTGGAGTATTACCTGCGAGCAATTAGGATTAGCCCAGCCAATTTTTCTGTTTGGCAAAACATCATCAACGTAGAAGCGGAACTCAACAAATACGATAGTGTTTTGGTGCATTCAGAAGAAGCACTGGAATACTTCCCGAATCAAGCGTTGCTCTATTATTTTGCTGGAACAGGACACTTGATAAATAACGACTACAAAAAATCAGTACGAAGCCTGGAGCAAGGGAAAAAGTATACCATAGACCCTGATTTACTGACTGTATTTTACGGACAACTTGGCGATGCATACAATGGACTTCAAGATCATGAAAAATCAGATCAGTCTTACGACAAAGCACTGGAAAATCAGCCGACCAATGACCATGTGCTGAATAACTACAGCTACTTCCTCTCTTTGAGAAAAAAGGATCTCGACAAGGCTCTGAAAATGTCCACGAAACTTGTAACGCAACATCCAGAAAATCCTACCTATTTGGACACGCACGGATGGGTACTTTATGTTGATGGGCAATTTAAAGAGGCAAGAAAATTTCTAGAGAAGGCTACAGAGTTGGACGGCGATGGAACGATCGTAGAACACTACGGCGATGTGCTTTTTCAGCTGGGAGACGTCGAGGGGGCAATTACTCAATGGGAAAAGGCTCGTGAGTCTGGTGAAGCTTCTGAAAATATTGATAAAAAGATAGCTGACAGAAAGCTGTATGAATAAACTGATTTTTTATTCGCTCATCGGAATGGTTTTCCTTGCTTCATGTAAACGAAATACGTCACTCCTGTCTAGTGAAAAAGAAAAGCTCGAGATCATAGATCCAGAATTTAAATACTTGACATCGAAGGCGAAATTCAAATTTGACCATGAGGATAAAAAAGTTTCCGCAACTGCAAATTTCAGAATTCGAAAAGACAGCATTATCTGGGTGTCCATTACACCTGGGTTAGGTTTAGAAGTTGCACGAGTTCTGGTGGACAGAAATCACGTGTACGTTATCAACAAGTTAGAACGAGAGTACTCGGAGTATAACTTTGAGGAACTTTCAAAAGAGTATGGATTTGATTTTAGCTTCGATTTAATCCAGTCGGTGATTCTTGGAAATTTGTCGGAACCGTATAGAGATCAAAAATTGGAGAAAACCGATTCTTACTTTTCCTACCAATCGCAAAAAGGGCGATTTAACTTCAATAATTTCATTGGGACCAAGTCACATAAACTTGAAAAAGTACAGGTATTGGATGATTCCACAAAAAACACAATTTCGGTAAATTACCGTGATTTTGTGCTGGTAGATCAAGAGATATTTCCAAATGAAATATCGGCAGTTATTGATTATGATTCAGAACTTAGGCCTAATACGGAAATCGATATTTCCTACAATAAGCTCACCATTGAGCCAATACCGCTTTCTTTTCCTTTCAAAGTTCCAAGCAGGTATGGTAGGAAGTAAGGTCATTGGTCTCTTCCTAATCCTACTGTTTTTCGTTCCTAGTATCTCCACCGCTCAAAAAACGAAGAGCCAACTTGAGAGCGAGAAGAAGGAAAACTTAAAAAAAATCGCTGAGGCAGAACGTATTCTTGAGGAAACTGCTTCGCAAAAAGAGGTTACACTTGGCCAACTTCAGGCACTAAATCAGCAAATCAAGGCCAGGCAATCTCTGATAAATTCAATCGCCTCGGAAATAAAAATTTTGGACGGTGAAATTTCCGATTTAAGTATTGTGGTGAATGCTCTTCAAAATGACTTGAAGAATTTAAAGCAAGAGTATGCGGATCAAATCTATGCCTCTTATAAATCAAACAAGGGAAACAGTCGACTGACGTTTCTCTTTTCTGCCAAAAGTTTCAATCAGTTGATTCAACGTATGAAGTACATGGAGCAGTACGCAGATGCTCGCCGACTTCAAGCAGAGCAAATTGATGAAGTTACCAAGGAACTAAGCACACAAAGAAGCCAGGTACAAGCCAAGCGATCAGAGCAGCAACGGTTGCTAAACCAGCAAGTACGAGAGAGTCGAAAACTAGCGAATTCCAAGCAGAAGCAGTCTGCATTGATCGCCCAACTAAGTAAGAAAGAACGACAGCTCCAAAAGGAGGTAAATGATCGGAAAAGGGCTATTGAGAAATTAAATACGTTGATCGCTAGTATTGTGGAGTCTGAGGTTGAAAAATCACGGACTGTGTCTACAGCAGTATCTGCAAGCGAAGCGGAACTGTCTCGCTTGTTCGAGTCCAACAAAAACAAAATGGATTGGCCAGTCAGCTCTGGTTTCATCTCCTCGAAATTTGGTAAACAACAACACCCAGTCCTTAAAAGAATTACTATAATTAATGACGGAGTTGGCATTCAGACGGAGAAAGATACCAAAGTGAAGACGGTATTTGAGGGTGTTGTTTCGACCATCGCAGCAATAGAAAGTATGAACAACATCGTGATTGTTAGACACGGCGACTACTACACTGTATACGCAAGGCTGAAGACAGTCAACGTCCAGAAAGGTCAGCGAGTAAGGAGGGATGATATCATAGGGGAAGTTTATACCAATAAGGACGGGATCTCAGAATTGGAGTTTCAAGTGTGGAAAGAAAGGACCAAACTCGATCCAGAGAAATGGCTAGCATTAAAATAAATGTTAACAAACCGCTGTTAATGTACGTTTCTAAATACCTATCTTTGATATTCTAAATAACTAAAGCAATGCAGACAGTACTATTATGGATGCCCGGTGGTTGGGAAATGCTGATAATCGCTCTTTTTATTTTGGTGTTTTTTGGAGCTAAGAAAATTCCTGAAATCGCCCGGGGAATGGGTAAAGGAATCAGGGAATTCAAGGATGCTACAAAGGAAATAAAGAGTGAGATTGAAGAGGGGACCAAGGACGATTCCAAAGCCTAGCCTTTCGTTGACCATTTATCCTGATTTTATGATCTCGGATATTCTACGGAAAATAGCGTTTGTATTAGCTCTCTTCCTCGCTACAAATGTTCTTGCGCAGGAGGAAGAGTTGGTTGTCGATTTTGTTCCAGATAACACTTTTGACGAAGTTGCTGATCGAATGCAGTGCATTGAGGGTGAAGTGCCATTAAATTTCAATCAGCGCGTAATGGCATTTGTCGACTATTTCTCCATAAGAAATAGAGAGTATACACGCAATATCGTTCTACGAAAAGAACGCTACTTTCCCATTTTTGAAGAAGCACTAGCAAGACATGGTCTTCCAGACGAGTTGAAGTACCTCTCGATTGTTGAATCTGGCCTCCGTGCAAATGCCGTCTCTCATGCAAACGCCGTTGGATTGTGGCAGTTTATCTCTTCAACTGGGAAAATGTATGGACTAAGCAATGGATGGTACATCGATGAACGAATGGATCCTTATGAGGCAACAGATGCAGCATGTCGACATTTGAAAGATCTGTACAGAATGTTTGACAGCTGGGAGCTGGCACTCGCAGCCTACAATTGCGGACCGGGAAATGTTCGAAAAGCCATTAGAAGGAGTGGTTATAAAAGAACCTTTTGGGAAATTTACAGATACCTACCAAGAGAAACACGGTCTTATGTTCCTCAGTTTGTTGCTATCACCTACTTATTCAACCACCTTGAGCTACATAATTTCGAAGACAAGCCAGAAGAATTTACACCAGCATGGGATACAATTATGATCAGTCAGTATTTCCATTTGGAGACCTTTAGCAATCAATTAGATGTTTGTGTCGAGGACCTACTTAAGCTTAATCCTCAAATCAAACGAGGTGCCCTACCTGAAGGAACAAGAAATTTTGCTTTAAGAATTCCAGAAGACCTAAAGGAAGGAGTTGTGTTAAACCGGACTCATTTGTATGACACTGCATCTAAGGTTGGAAAAAAACATCTAGAATACCTAGCTAGAAGTACTCCTGGTAGTACCTACGGAAGGAAAAGGGTCGTTTATCGTGTTAGAAGTGGTGATGTGTTGGGAACCATTGCTAGAAAATACCACGTACGAGTTTCTGATCTAAAGTCGTGGAATAGAATCAACGGGAGTATGATCAGGATTGGACAAAGGCTCAATGTATACGTGCTTCCAACGTACAATGAGCAGACCAAAAAGTTGTATTCTGTAGATCTTCCTGATGCGGTCAAGAATGAAGATAAAGTAGTAGTGGAGAATGGAGAGCAGATATACAGAGTTCAATCTGGTGATTCACTTTGGAGTATTAGCAAGAAAAACAATACTACAATTGAGAAGCTGAAAACAGCTAACAAGCTCGGCTCCAACACAATCCAACCTGGCCAATCTCTCGTGATTCCGCTGAGGTAATTTCTTCATTACGCGTACTTGGGAATAATTTTTGTAGCACTTTTATGCTCAAATGAAATACGGAATGTCAAAATATTTTTTTACAATACTAATCTTGTCCCTGTTTGGCTGTGGTGAATCTGGGAAAGGCGTTAGATCAGAATTTTTGAAAAACGCTCGAGGAGAGCCAGACGAAATCATTCTTGTTATTGATTCCACCCTATGGGCGGACACTACCGGACTAGGAATGGAAGTAAAGCGTACGTTCCTTGCCCCCATGCTCGGGTTACCTCAGGATGAGCCATTGTTTAACGTTAGTAAGGTAAATCCCCAAAAACTCAATTCAACGTTGAAGTCTGCAACCAATATGGTCTTTGTGACAACACTTGACAGCAGAACAAGTGAAAGCAGAACAATTCAAAAATATTTTACATCGCAGGCATTGAATCAAATAAAGCGAGATACTTCTGTTTTTATGCGAATACGAAAAGATGAGTTTGCGCGTGGACAAAATGTGATGTTTCTCTTTGGCGCAACTGAGGAACAATTAGCTGCTAAATTGAAAGACAATAGATCTCAGATAAGAGAATTTTTTGAGGAATCCGCCAAGAAAAATGTCCAAAAGAAATTGTTCTCCAAAAGAGAACAAGTACTGGAACGACAGCTGACGGAAAATCACGGAGTGAAAATGTCAATTCCCTTTGGTTGGGAACGAGCAAAGGACTTAAAGAATTTTTCGTGGTTTAGGAAGCTTGGTGACCAAACGGAGCAGAGTGTCTTCATCTATTATGAGCCATACCGAGATCGCAACATGTTCAATGACATCGGTGCTTTCAGAGATAGAATCACTAAGACGAACCTACGGGACAGTGAGAAACCTTCAAAATATATTGCACGCCAGGAGATAATTAATGTCTTTACCGAGCGTGTAAATTTCAATGGAAATTTTGCGGTTGAAGCAAGAAGCTTGTGGAGAATCAGTGATAATTCTGGTGGCGGTCCGTTTGTTAGTTATACGATTGTTGACGAGCCAAACGGAATGATTTACTACGTAGAAGGCTACGTGTATTCCCCAGGAACAAAGAAAAAGAACTTCATGAGAGAGCTTGAGGCAATTTTAGCAACGTTCCAGACACCAAGTGATCTCAAAAAATAGATTATTTGACAAGGATGGGCTCCTCTAGAAAAATGGGTGAGCCATTCTCAGCCATTCCCTCCATTCGGATGAAATAGTTTCCAGGTTCATTGGGCAGCTCAAATGTCAACTGTCCCCCGCCATCTTTCAACTCGATGGAAGGATTCCAATGAACGGTGATTCCCAACGGATCTTTTGCCAGATTGGCTTTCATAATATCTGTAAATTCAAACTTCTTGGATGCATAATAGCCGGGAAACTGAAGAAAGATAGACCCAGGCCTCGGAATGGTCTTCGCTAGTTCCGCAGGTCGTAAGTAGATGGCAATCACTCCGTTTGATCCTCTGGTTCCGTAAAGAGAGGCTTGAGTTCCTCTTAATATGTCTATATAGTAGATGTCAAAAGGATTTAAAGAATTGACAGAGGTTTCGCTGGTTGGAACTCCATCTAGTAGATACAAAGGAGCCATATTTTCAATTGTGGCAACGTTGAATCTTTTTTGACTACCTAAACCTTGCAACCTCACCAAGGCGGAAGGCCCAGAACCGATAATCGCAACTCCAGGTATATTTCTCATAAAACCAACGACATTTTTCACAGCAACGCTTTTTTTGAAAACAGAATCTGCCACAATACGAATGGAAGGGTTTAGGTAGCGGGATTTTGCTTTTGCAAAAGGGTCTTTGACTACTTTCACTTCCCTCGCTCCTTCAATAACCACTTCATCTAAAAGTGTGAAGTCAGTGGAATCTACCTCTCTCAAAAGCTGATCTATTGAAGTAGTTGAAAGGTCTGCCAACAACTGGTCGTCAAGAATATCAGGAGATTCCTCCTTGTCAATTTCAATGAACGTATCATCTTTTAATTTACCTTTCTTGTTTACGACACGCTGGGCATTCAAAAGAAGATCAATCGTATCCGGAAAGTTTATTCCGGGAATTTGAAACTGACCTTGAAGACCTGTGTTTACTTCCAAAGGACTGCTGGAGGAAATAGTCGACATAGAAACAAAACCTTTTCGTGGTCTTGATCGGTTGTAAAAATCGAAAACTGTTCCCGTCAATACCACACCTTCGTCCTCTAAGAGGAAATCCACATTCTTTAAACTATCAGATAGAATTTCATTCCAGGTAAATCGCTTCCAACCTTGTGTAAGCATCAAGAGGTCTAATTTGACGTGCGCCTCAGCGGTTGATTCAAAATAATTAGAAGCCTTTTCAATAGAACCTTTCAAGTCAGAACTAAGCAGTAAGTAACTCTGAATATTTTGATCCTTTGAGTAGTAGGATCCGTTTTCTTTTGTCACTGAGGCCGAAACTGATCCAGTTAAAGACCTTGCCTCAGAGTCGACCACCTTCACTGTCAAATCGACGGAAGTACCACTTTTGTAGACACTGTCCATTTCAAGGGTAGAAGACACATCGATCATATCGAAATTTACGGCAAAAAGTCGTTCAGCAACGGGCTGATCGTTTTGATCGAACATGGTTAAATGATAAACTCCAGGACTCAGCTCTGCTTTATCAAGGTCAATTGAAAATGAAGGAGAAGATGTCTCTACACTTGTTGAAGATTGGATAACTCCACGTTGATGAATGAATATTGAACTATTGGCTAGGTCCACACCTACACCCGTTAGCTTGATTTTGACTTTTTCTGAGGAGTACTCATTTTCAATGGACAGGCCATATCCATTTGCCAAGGCACTGGGTAAATTGTATATATACTCATCACCACTTGTACTTACATGAGCAGTATAAGTCACGCCAACTTGCGGAGTGAGATTGAGTTTCGCAAAACCCAAGTCATTGGTTTCAAATGGGACAACCTCTTCGTTATTTGTATTTCTGACCACTCCTTGTAGGCTAATTCCCTTTCCAGCAGGATCAATAGCTTTGATGGCGATTGTACTTTCCAAGCCAACGAAAAGATCACCACCTTCGGGGAAAAAAGCCATTTCGATTTCCTTCGCCATTGTTTTCTCTTTTTCGAACGTCTCTAGACCATTTCCTTTAAAAACATTGAAAGTGGATGAATAAAAGTAATCCTGATCAAAATTCCGCATCCAATTGGTAAAGGCTCGTATAGTGTAAGGTCCAGGTTCCAGAGAAATATCCAAATTGAAATCAGCACTCATTCGACTATGCATGGTGCTGAGTATCCTTTTTGAGATGACCTTCCCATTTGGGTCAATCAGTTCAACCCGAACTACAGAACTCTTTGCTTCTGTGCGATGTGTAGATCCATCAACCAAATAAGCTTTGAACCAAATAGTTTCACCGAGTCGGTAGTGCGGCTTGCTTAGGTGCAGGTAGATTTTTTCTTGCGGAAAAAAAGTATAAAAGTGAATGAATTTACTACTAATCGAATCATTAGTTGTAAGCATTGCTGTGCAGAAAAAAAGCAAAAGCACGAAAGGGCCAGTAAGTAGTTTTCTTTTCATTTCTCTCTGGTTCTCCTCTAAAACAATTGACTAGGGGTTTCCTAAATTTAAGAGTAGGAATTGACTTTCAAGGTACATCCTCGAACTTCTTTTTGGAACCGATTGGTTATTGAAAATTAGTTGGTGACCTTTGACTGAACATAGACAATTGACCAATGAGCCAAAAAATCCGACGTAATGAAGCCCTCGAATATCACGAAAGCAAGCCTCCCGGCAAAATTGAAGTTAACTCGACCAAGTCGGTTAGCAGCCAACATGATTTAGCGCTTGCCTATTCTCCTGGGGTGGCTGAACCGTGCTTGGCAATTGCTGAGACTCCTGAGGATGTCTATCGATATACTTCGAAAGGAAATTTGGTTGGTGTTATTTCAAATGGAACGGCAGTTTTGGGATTGGGAAATATTGGACCTGCAGCGTCAAAGCCAGTCATGGAAGGGAAAGGTGTTTTGTTTAAAAAATTTGCTGGTATTGATGTCTTTGATATTGAGATCAACGAAGAAGATCCTGACAAATTCATTGAGATTGTCAAATCAATGGAGCCGACCTTCGGAGGTATTAATCTGGAAGATATAAAAGCTCCTGAGAGTTTCAAGATTGAACAAACGCTGCGTAAGGAGATGAATATCCCAATCATGCACGATGATCAGCATGGGACTGCTATCATTTCGAGTGCTGCCCTCATCAATGCGCTAGAGGTCACTGGGAAAAAAATCGGAGAGGTAAAGATCGTCGTGAGTGGAGCTGGAGCTGCGGCCATTGCATGCACGAACCTTTACATCGCATTGGGCGCGAAAAAAGAGAATATTATGATGTCTGACAGTAAAGGCATTATCAGAAAGGATCGAGCAAAGCTGGACGAAATCAAAGCCAAATATGCAACGGCCGAAAAGGTGGACACTTTGGAGGAGGCGCTGGAAGGCGCAGATGTATTCCTTGGTCTTTCCATTGCCGATGTAATGACGCCAGGAATGCTCAATGCAATGGGAAAAGATCCGATTGTTTTTGCGCTGGCAAACCCTGATCCAGAGATCGCCTATGATCTGGCGATGAAGACAAGAGATGACGTATTGATGGCCACAGGTCGATCTGACCATCCCAATCAGGTAAATAACGTGCTTGGATTCCCGTACATTTTTAGAGGTGCTCTCGATGTGAGAGCTTCGGAAATTAATGAGGAAATGAAGTTAGCGGCGGTAAAGTCTATTGCTGACCTTGCCAAAGAGCAGGTGCCTGATATGGTATTGAAGGCTTACGGTAGTTCGAGCATGAAATTCGGAAGGGAGTATCTGATACCAAAACCAATGGATCCGCGCCTCATCACAACCATTTCACCTGCGGTGGCGAGGGCGGCAATGGAAACCAAAGTGGCGAGGAGAGAAATTTCAGACTGGAGACAATATGAATTTGAGCTTCTTGAAAGAGTTGGGCTTGACCAAAGACTGGTCTCCAGGCTAGTGCATAGAGCCAAGCAAAATCCGAAAAAAGTTGTATTTGCAGAAGCGGATCACGTCAACATATTAAAAGCTGCACAGATGACACTGGACTCCGGTATTGGAGAACCCATTTTGATGGGAAAACGGTATGTGATTGAAAGGCTTATCAAAGAGAATGATCTTGACGAAATAAGCGAATGTGAGATCATTGATCCTCATGAACACATGGACAAAGTAGAGGAATTCGCAAAGCAATTCACTCTTCAAAGACGAAGGAAAGGTGTGACTTTGCACATGGCGCGAAAAGCCATGACAAGCAGGACCTATTACGGAATGATGATGGTAGAGCAGGGCGAAGCAGACGTACTTATTTCCGGCCTTTCAAATGACTATCCCAAGACAGTACTTCCGGCACTTCAGATTGTGGGTACTGAAGAAGGTGTAAATAGAGTCGCAGGGATGTACATTGTGAATACTTCGCGTGGGAATTTCTTTCTTGCTGACACAAGCGTGAATGTGAATCCCACTGCTGAAGAACTTGTTGAGATAATAGGGCTTACAAGCCGTTCGGTAAAATTCTTTGATACAGATCCAAAGATGGCCGCATTGTCATACACAAACTTCGGATCCACAAAAGGAGAAGTTCCAGAAAAAGTTGCCAAGGCAGTTCGATTGGCAAAGGAAAGATGGCCTGATCTTGTGATTGATGGGGATATTCAGGCCAACATTGCACTAAACAAAAAACTTCTGGAAGAGCTTTATCCTTTTAGTGATTTGGTCGGTCATCAGGTGAACACATTGATTTTTCCTGATCTTCAGTCTGGTAACATTGCCTACAAAATTATGATGGAAATTGGGGGAGCTGAGGTCATAGGCCCCGTCCTGATGGGAATGAATAAATCTGTTCAGGTACTTCAGCTGGGAAGTACAGTTCGTGAAATTTACAATATGGTTGCTATTGCCGTGGTGGATGCGGGACTCACTAAACGAGAAAAACTTTAGAAAAGTGAAATACATCCGCAAATATCTCATGGAGTTGTATCTATGAATCTGCATTCAAATACTGTTTTTTTATAAATAGATTTGACGCATGATTACCTACCTAAAAGGAAAACTCGCTTACAAAGATCCAACCCATGTAATTGTGGATGTTGGAGGTATGGGTTACGAAGTTAAAATCAGCCTCAACACCTACTCGCAAATCAAAGACAAAGAAGATCTCCTGATCCAGACGTATTTGCATGTGAAAGAAGATTCGCATACCCTGTTCGGGTTTTACGAAAAATCCGAAAAGAAACGCTTTCTCGATCTTCTTTCAATCAATGGAGTCGGTCCAAGTACAGCATTAATGATTCTTTCCTCGCTGGATGCTAAAGAACTGCAGACTGCCATCGTCCAAGAAGATGTCACTACAATCCAAAGTGTCAAGGGGATTGGTGGAAAGACAGCTCAGCGAATTATCCTGGAATTGAAGGATAAGATGAAAAAAGAAGGCCTTTTGGACAAAACAATGGAAATTACGTCCCAAGTTGATAATACCTTGAAAAATGAGGCGTTATCAGCCTTAACTACTTTGGGTATAAACAAAGCTGCTGCGGATAAAACAATCAATTTGATTATGAGGGAATATGGGGATGATATTAAATTGGAAGAATTAATTAAGCAGGCACTCAAAAGAGCATAACCTAATCGACTAAGAGATTTTTTTTGAAAAGTCAGGCTTATATACTAATCCTTTGTTCAATTTTTGCTCTTGCCTCGCAGGCGAAGGCAGACGTGCTGTTTCAGCAAACACCGCAGGATACCACGAAAGCCGATTCAATACAAGTTCCTTATGAGCCGTCAAGACAGCCGACGTTTCAACCAGCATATCGGTTCGGAGACCCATTTGCAAACAGAACATCAAGATCACCACTCTTCCTAAGAGATCCTTCTCAGGTGGATCTTCAGGTACAGTTCAATCCAGACACACTCTCTGATAATCCTGGAATTAGTTACTCGGTGTATGAAAATATTGGAAATCTTGATTTCCGGCCTGCTTCAACGATGACTTTTCAGGAGTTTAACGATCACAACAATTCGCAGTTAAATAAAGAATATTTCAAAGAGAAGTCTATTGGCCTGGATGGTGAGAGTGCAGTAAGTGGGAGAAGCCTGATTCCGCGACTCTATATAAGCCCCGTTTTTGACCGAATCTTTGGCGGCAGCTATGTAGATATCCAACCAAATGGATTTGTAAACCTTGATTTTGGTGCACGGTTTCAGCGTCTGGATAATCCAGCTATTCCTAGAAGGCAGCAAAGAAATGGCGGGTTCAATTTTGATCAGCAGATCAGCATGAATGTAGTTGGCAAAGTAGGAGAGAAGCTTGCGATCACAGCCAATTTTGACAACAACAATACGTTCGATTTTCAAAACAATATGAAGGTGGAGTACACTGGCTATGAAGAGGACATCATCAAGAAAATTGAGATTGGAAATGTAAGTATGCCGGTGAGCAATTCCTTGATTTCTGGAGCGCAATCACTCTTTGGCATCAAAACTGAATTGCAGTTTGGGAAACTGTGGGTCACAGCGGTCGCGTCACAGCAGAGAGGTAGGAACGAGACTTTGACAATTGAAAGTGGTTTTCAGGGCCGAGAGTTTGAAGTGCAAGGATCAGACTATGATGAGAATCGGCACTTTTTCCTTGGACAGTTTTTTAGAGACAATTACGAACGTTGGCTTGCGACAGTTCCAGAAGTAACATCTGGCGTCAATATCAATCGGGTGGAGGTGTATGTGCTGAATAGAAACAATGAAACGAGCACAACACGAAATATCGTGGCACTCATGGATTTGGGAGAAGGTTCTAGAATCCATAATCAGGATGTGACCGCAGCATCTGGTCAACCTGCTGGTCAACCTGCAAACAATAGAGCAAACAGTTTATTTAATCAACTAAATGAGTTTGATGTGAATGCGGTGGATGCTGATCTCATAGCCAAATTTCCCAATTTCGAGAGCTCCACAGATTTTGTAAAAGTAACTACTGCACGGAAGTTGGATGAGACGGAATATACAGTTAACAATAGGCTGGGATATATCACTTTACTAAGAAGGTTACAGAGTGATGAGGTTTTGGCAGTCTCATATCAATACACATTTAATGGCCCAGTTTATCAGGTTGGAGAGATCCAATCTGACTATTCTGATAGGAAGGATGATGAAGTCATCTACCTCAAAATGTTACGACCAAATCAAATTGCTACAGAGTTGCCAACCTGGGATTTGATGATGAAAAACATTTACAACCTCAATTCCGCGCAGGTGTCCCAAGAAGGTTTTCAACTTCGAGTTATTTATAGGGATGATGTCACTGGACAGGATAACCCATCATTACATGAAGGTCAACTATTGAAAGACAGGCCACTGATTGAAGTTTTGGGATTGGATCAATTGAATCAAAACAACGACAGGCAACCAGATGCCAATTTTGATTTCATTGAAGGTGTAACCATTGACACTAGAAATGGAAATGTGATTTTCCCTGTATTGGAACCCTTTGGCAGTCGCTTAGAATCGCAGTTTAATCCAGCGAACGAAGGCGATCTGATTGAGAAATTTGTGTATGACGAACTCTACTCAAATACGAAGGCAGTTGCGGAGCGTGATGCGACCAAAAACAAATTTGTGATTGCAGGCAAACTGACTGCTGGTTCCTCCAGCGAAATAGCACTTCCGGGAATCAATGTTGCGGAAGGCTCGGTGGTGGTTACCGCGGGGGGTACATTGCTTACGGAGGGACTTGACTACAACGTCGATTACAACCTTGGCGTGGTTCGTATTTTGAACGATGGAATTTTGAATTCAGGCAAGCAGCTCAACATTTCGTATGAGAAAGCTGACCTCTTTAATTTCCAAACACGTACCCTGACTGGGGCAAGGTTCGACTACCGATTCAATGAAAATTTTAATGTCGGTGCCACCGTTCTGCACTTAAATGAAAGGCCAGGTGGGATTAGCCGATATGCAGTTGGAAGTGAACCTACTCGAAATACGAAGTATGGTTTCGATATCAATTTTCAGCAAGAATCGCGCTTTCTGACAAAGATGGTGGATGCTTTACCTCTTGTAAGCACCAAGGAGCAATCAAACGTGACCTTCAATGCAGAGTTCGCTCAGCTTATACCTGGTACAAGTAACATTGTGAATGGTGAGGGTACTTCGTATATCGATGATTTTGAAAACGCAGTGACACCTATAAACATTAGCGGATGGCAATCCTGGCAATTGGCAGCTACACCAAGAGAATTTGATGATGAGTTTTCTTCTCCAGGTTTAGGCTTTAATAATAACAAGGCAAAAATTGCTTGGTACACCGTGGATAATAGCATTTTCTATCGATCTTTTGGAAATACACGTCCCTCGAATATCTCGGATTCAGATCTGGAAAATCATTACGAACGACCGGTGCTACCACAGGAGATTTTTCCCCAAAGAGATCCGCTTCAAGTGCAGTTGAATGAACCACTTTTTGATATTGCCTATTTTCCATCAGAGAGAGGTCAGTATAACTACAATGGATCATTTGCATCAAATCCTCCCGAAGACAACTGGGGAGGAATTACCAGGGCGATAACCAACGAAGTAAACTTCCAGGCTACGAATATCCAATATTTAGAATTCTGGCTGATGGACCCCTTTCTTGATGGAGAGAGAGGAGTGGTGAAAGACGGGATATTTAATAGCAATAATACCACTGGCGGAGAGCTGGTTTTTAACCTAGGTAGCGTTTCGGAAGATGTCGCTCCTGACGATCGGCATGCTTTTGAAAATGGACTTCCAACGGATGGAGAACCTATTCCTGACGATGCTATTTCGACCTGGGGGCAGATAACAACCGAGCAGTACTTAACCAATTTCTTTGCGAACACCACTGGGGCAAGGGATAATCAAGATGTCGGACTGGACGGTTTAAGAGATGAGGATGAAGGTCGAATTATCGGAAATCCCTTTGGAGGCGAGGCGGACCCTTCCGCTGACAACTTTACCTACGTGCTAGACGATTCATATGATGCTGTTGATGCTAAAATAGTCCAGCGTTATAAGAGTTGGAACGGGATGGATGGAAATTCACCAATCTCTACTAGTGGAGGTCAGAATTTTATTCCTGCGTCATCAACATTGCCAGATAATGAAGACATCAACAATGATAACACCATTTCTGATCTAGAGGAATATTTTGAGTATCGGCTTCCCCTCGAACGCGGACAGCTTGGAGCTGGTGAAGAATACATTATTGATGAAATCACCTCCCCGCAAGGAGCCACTTGGTACTTGTATAGAATTCCGATCCAAGATGTTGGGACTCCTATAGGGACTCCTTCCTTTGAAAATATCAAGTACATACGAATGTATCTGACAGGCTTTAGTCAGCCGGTGGTATTACGAATGGCAAAAATGCAATTTGTAGGTAGTCAATGGCTTAAGTCAGTTAAGTCTCTTAGAGAGGAAGGCTTGAATGAAATTCCTAATACCAATTCTTCTGATTTTCAGGTATCGGTTGTTAGTATCGAAGAGAATAGTACAGCAAATGGAGGATCTCCTTACGTGCTGCCTCCTGGTCTCGACAGAGACATAGACAATACGACGACCAACAACAGGCGAATCAACGAGCAATCATTGCAATTGTGCGTGGAAGATCTTGATGATAAGGATGCACGAGCGGTGTACAAAAATGTCAGCTTTGATTTAATCAACTATGGACGAATGAAAATGTTCTTCCATGCAGAGTCTTACATGAGTGACCTGATTTCAGATGATGAACTTACTGGCTTTATTCGCCTGGGAACAGATGAGGATGAAAACTACTACGAAATTGAAGTCCCACTTAAGATTACACCTGCAGGTATTGATGTCGGTTCTTCCACGGTAAGACGAGATGTCTGGCCACTGGAAAACGAGATCGACGTTTCCATTAAAGAACTGATTGGCACAAAGTCTGAGCGAAACAGAGCCAGACTTCCTCAGGATGTGCCATTCAGAACGTTCTCAAATGATCTCCGATATAAGTTTGCTATCAAGGGAAACCCAGATATCTCAGCAATCAAGATTTTGATGATTGGGGTTCGAAACCCTGGCAGAAGTGCTGATAATATTACCACGGATGATGGACTGCCAAAGTCTGTGTGCCTTTGGTCCAATGAGTTGCGAGTTACAGATTTTGACAGCAATGCTGGCTGGGCTGCCAATGCCAGAGTAAGTACGCAGCTTGCAGATTTGGCCACCATTTCTGCCTCAACAAGGTACACGTCGATTGGATTTGGGAACATCCAGCAGAGGATTTCAGAGAGAACGCGAGAGGAAACCAAGCAATTTGATATCTCTGCCAATATCAACGTTGACAAATTTCTCCTTCCTCAAAAGACAGGACTTGTTGTTCCAATGTTTGTTAGCTATGAAAGAACAACGGTGACTCCTCAGTTTGACCCACTTGATCCTGATGTGCCACTGGAGGCATCCTTAGAATCACTTAATTCCGAGCAGGAACGCGACGACTACAGACGAATTGTGGAAGATCGAACGGTTCGAAGAAGTATCAACTTTACCAACGTTCGGAAACAAAAGGTTAACCCTGATTCCCCCAAAAGAGTCTACGATATAGAGAATTTTGCATTTAGTTATGCCTACAGTGATCAGATTAGGAGCAACTCAAATACGCAGAGCTTCCTGAATAAATCTGTATCTGGCGGGCTTACCTATAACTACACACCTTCAGCACTTAGTATTGAGCCCTTCAAGAATGCTGAGAAATTAAGTAGCCCTTACTTGGCATTGATTAAGGATGTAAACCTGTCACCAATACCCAGTAATTTTTCCTTTTCAGGAAATCTAAGAAGAGATTTTAGAGCCACTCAGTATTATAATAATGAGCTAACAATTGAGGGAATTGATCCAGTATACGAACGTCTTTTTACATTCGTGAGAAATTATTCCCTTCGATGGGACGTAACGAAAAGCCTGGGGCTGACATACTCCGCCACCACGAATGCAGTGATTGACGAGCCTGAAGAGTTTATTGAAGGAGATATCTCAACAAAGGAGGAGAGAAGGTTTATCTGGGACCAGATTGCCAACCTGGGAAGGATGAAAAATTTCAACCAGAGTATTGCAGCTAACTACAAACTACCACTTGATAAACTTCCTTTTACTGATTGGATATCTGCGGACATCAGGTATGCGGTAGGCTATGGATGGGTTGCTGGTTCTATCAATCAACCAGATGGTGAAAATGCAGTTCCAGACTCGCTCTTTTTTGGAAATTTCATAAGCAACCAGCGTGATCGAGGGTTGAATTCACGAATAGACATGGTTAAGCTCTATGATAAAGTTACTTTTTTGAAAGACGCGAACACACCAAAACCAGCTGGGGAAGGACGACTCACTGATGGTTTTCTTAGGTTCATTACGATGCTGAAAACAATCAATGGATCTTACAATATCAAAGAAACAACTTCACTGCCGGGGTTCAAGCCTACTCCATTTTTGCTTGGGCTGGATAGTGGCTGGAATGCTCCTGGGTTTGACTTTATTTTAGGTAGTCAGGATCCTGGTATTCGGACCAAGGCGGCCGAAAATGGTTGGCTCATTGAAAACGAGAACTTGAATTCGCCTTTTCAGCAAAGCTATGGAACAGATCTGGACGTAAGAGCTGACTTTGAGCCCTTTAATACCGTGAAAATCCAGCTTTCATGGAACCGAGGACTAACAAATAACTATCAAGAGACTTTTAGATTTGATGGCGTTGGAGGGTTTGAAACCATTTCTCCGACAAGAACTGGAAGTTACTCGTCCACTTTTCTAAGTATCAATACCGCTTTTGAAAAAGAGACCGAGGATAATTTCTCATCTGCATTTGCAACATTTGAACAGAACTTGGAGGTGGTGAGAGGAAGGTTGAATCGTATCAATGAGAATGGCACTTACGATACACTAGCTCAAGATGTCCTGATCCCTGCCTTTATTTCTGCATACAGCGGGAAAAATGCTCAGGATGTTGACTTGACACCTTTTCCACGCATCCCATTGCCAAACTGGAGAGTTGATTATACGGGTCTGTCAAACATTCCAGTGCTGCAAGAAGTATTTTCCTCAATCACGATATCACATGGGTACAACTCTACGTACTCAGTGTCAGGATTCAATAATCAGATTTACCGCAACGATCTTGTAGGGCTTCAAAATGACCTCTTGGATTATCCTTTAGCGGTTGTTGATTCTACGGGGAGATTGGAGCCTGTGTATTTGATAAACCAGGCGTTAATCTCGGAGCAATTTGTCCCGCTAATTGGAATCAATGTAAGAACCGTCAACAATATTTCTACCCGACTTGAATTCAAGAAAAGCAGGAACCTTGCGCTGAACATGTCGAATGCCCAAGTGACAGAGACAAACAACAATGATGTAACGTTGGATTTCGGCTATACTGCCACTGGATTCAAACTCCCCTGGAGATTTCAAGGACGAACCATGTCGCTCAAAAATGACTTGACAATTAGGGTATCGGCCTCTATTCGAAATTCAAGAACTGTTCAACGAAAGATAAATGACGAAGATGTGATAACAAATGGTAGCCGCACATTTCAAATGAGACCCACCTTTACTTACAAATTGAATGATCAATTGGATTTGAGCATGTATTTCGAGAGAAATGTGACGGAACCCAAAGTGCTCAGTTCTTTTAGGAGATCAACCTCAGCGTTCGGGATCCAGCTGAGATTCGGGCTTTCGCAGTAGCACGATTTGAACTCTGCCGTAAAATACGACTCACTTATATAGTAGATATATTCGTAAGCATTATTTTTGGCAACCTTTTAATTATAAAATCAATCAAGAATGAACATTCCTGCTGACTTAAAATACACGAAAGATCACGAGTGGATAAAAGTTGATGGTGACATCGCTACCATTGGTATCACTGATTTTGCTCAAGGCGAATTGGGAGACATAGTCTATGTTGAAATTGAAACAGAAGGGGAGAGCCTATCCTCTGGAGATGTATTTGGCACAGTGGAAGCTGTGAAAACTGTTTCTGACTTATTTATGCCAGTCACTGGAGAAGTTATTGAAATGAATGGTGGACTTGAATCGAACCCAGAAAGTGTTAATTCTGATCCTTACGGAGAAGGCTGGATGGTGAAAGTGAAGGTGTCTGATGGACTTGATGACCTACTTTCTGCCGAAGAATACAAAAAGGAAGTGGGGGGTTAGGATTTTTGGAATGTTTTTTGTTAAAAAATAGGGAAACTAGATGTGTCAATTAGCAATTCTTTTGCTGGGGACATATATTTGATGTCGAACTTCTAAAAAAGAAGGAATTATGGAACTGAAGAAAAATCCGAAAGCCGATTTGGCAAAGAAAACAGGCATGTTCCTCAATCTGGGATTGTGTGCTAGTTTACTATTCACAATTGTTGCGTTTGAGTGGCGATCCTACGATGATTCAGGATTGCTGGATCTTGGTAGCGTTGACGATGACTTTGAGGATATCCTCGAAATCCCGCCAACCGAACAACCACCTCCCCCTCCCCCAAAAATCAAACTTCCGGAGATTATAGAAGTTCCTGATGAGGAGGAAATTGAGGAAGAGATTGAGGTAGAACTTGATGTTGAGGTAACAGAAGAAACTGTGGTTGAAGAAATCATCTTCGAAGAAGCTCCAGAGGAAGAGAACGTAGATGAAATTTTTACTATTGTTGAAGAACCTGCAGGTTTTCCAGGTGGATTAGCTGCCTTCTATGGCTACCTCAAAAAGGAAATGAAATTTCCAAGACAGGCTCAGCGGATGGGAATTGAAGGGAGAGTGTTTGTGCAGTTCGTTGTGGAAAGAGATGGTACACTAACTGATATTCATGTGGTGAAGGGAATTGGTGCAGGTTGCGATGAAGAGGCAGTAAGAGTACTTAAAAACTCTCCGAAATGGAAGCCAGGAAAACAAAGAGGAAGAGCTGTTAGACAGAAAATGATTCAGAACATTTTGTTCAAATTATCGAACTAACATTACAAAATATTTCAGAGAAGCCTTTCAAATTTTGAAGGGCTTTTTTTATACGCTACTCCCAGATTTCATTTGAGAGCTCTTTCTTTAGGTTTTCAAATTCTGCAAGAAACTGATTGTAGGTAGCGTCATCTACCAGAGACCGTATACGTGGGAAAACTGCTTCAGCATAGGATACTAGATTTTGCTCAAGCGCAATTACCGCATAAGATATGAGTAGATCTGCGGAATACGGATTGATTTCTGTGGCCTCCAAAATGATCGTGTAGCTCTGTAGATTACCCCTCATCTCCAATATGCGAACGGCTTCAATAACCGTTTGCTCTGCAAAGGCATTCTTTGACGCTAAAGCAACTAACGATTCATCGTCCATACTTTCCAGTCTCGATATGTTCTGATCGATTGGAGCCTTGGGAAACTCTGCAGTCTTCAAATTAGCTAACACCTGATTTGCTAGTTCAGTTAAGCCTGGATCTTTTTCAACAGTTGATAGCAGCCGATCAGAAATCTCATCTTGACGCCCAAGTGCCGCCAATGCTTCAAGTTGATTTACTTCAGCACTTAGTTGGTCATATTCAGCCGATCGCTCAAAAAAGTCCAGCGCAAGTCTATAGGCATTTTGATCGATTGCCATTTTCCCAACATCATTTAGGTACCCGCCCTTTTGATGTTGGTAGGAGTTTGCCTGTAAGTAATCCATCATTCTGAATGCCTTGTTTATCTCGCCTTTTTGGTAGTAGTGAACAGCCAATCCTTTTCTCAACCGATCGTTGAAGCTTCCATCTATTGAATTTTCGATCTCGAATGTGGCTAGAGATGAGAGCGTATCATCCTCAAAGAGGGGAACAGAACTGAGAAGGTACGCCTGGCGGTGCAAGACAGGAACATTTGAGAAATCATCGAATGCAAAAGCAAAAGACGGATCAAAAGTATTTACAAGGATGTTGTTTTTGACACCGTGATTTCCACTTTGATAGTCTGAAGTGAGACTGACCGAGTCAATGCTTTCAAGCTGATGCAGCGTGGCCCATTTGTTTAGAAGTGGAGCCTGATTCCAACTGCTGCTTGATTTTGCGGCTTCAAAATTTTCTAGTGCTTTTTCCCATTCTTCATTTTGCATTCGAAGGATTCCGTAATTATTTAGAATCTCCCCATCACCAAACTTTTCTTTCGCTCGCTCCAATGTGGCCTGGACCTTGACTGGATTAATTTCCATGTCGAGGTTCGCATAGTTTACATAAGCAAAGGGTGATGGAAATCTGCCAGCAGCCTTTTCAAAGTGAGTTTTGGTTAGATATTCATTTCCCTTGTCTGAGTAATTCCATGCAAGTTGGTAGTTGGAATGATGTGTATTGTAGCCCAAAAAGCTTGCTTGCTGATAGTATTGATCGGCGAGATCTGGATTGCCGATGGTTTCCTCGAGATTTCCAAGACTCACGTAATAACCAGATTTTAGCAGGTTATAAGGTTCTTGCGTGGATAGAAAGTAGAAGCCGAGTATAACAGCCACACCCCCCAAGCGAGCGGAAACATACGGAAAGTGCTGCTCTTTGTAAGCAATCTTGAATACCTCAAAACCCTGAAGAAATGCATCAATGAAATTGATGATGAGGTAGAGGAAGAAGAAGAACCCAAAACCAATATGGAAATACAGAATAAAGTAGTGGAAGCCTTCGTAGACTGCATCGTTTCCTCTGAAGAAAGCCAGACTTAGGACTGAGAATAGGACAATTCCCAGCCCATAGAATAGGGCACTAGAAATGTCTCGAGAAGCAAACGTATGATAATGATCAGCCTTGAATTTCAACGTCCAATGCGCTACAATACAGGAAATAATAAGAAGAGCAAAAGGATCAAAGAAGGAAAAAGAATTGGGAACAATTCCAGATTTATTTAAATAGTAAAGAATCAAATTGGCCAGATAGAACAATGATAAGAAGACGAAGTGCTGAAAATTACTTTTCCCACCCCTTCCCCTTGTAACAAGGAAAAGGATCCCAAATACATTTTCTTCTGCAAGAATGAAAAGAAAAACTAGGCCAGCGATTGAGAAGCTAAAAAGTGAATGACTCACAAAGTGATCCAGAAAAAGTGCAGACTGGGAAATTCCAAATACTGCGATAATAGCACTGGTTAAAACCAATGTAGCGAATCTTACAAGAAACTTGGTGGTCGGCCGGTACTCATTAAAATAGAAAAGTGGGCCAAGGAAGGCGATGAATGGAATTAGAATTACCAGCCTACTTTGGATTCCAAAAAGTCCAATCTCCCCGAGATTTAGGCGGTTGAGCAGAAGAGTGAAGAGCGCTAGAGCGAACATGAAACTGTATCGTTTTAGGAACGAGGATGCAGTTATTACCAGGCAAATCCCAATCCACCCAATCGACATGAGTACGGTGTCGAACGTTCTGTTTCTAACAATCGGACCTCCAGTGTAGCTTTCGGTGAGTACATATTTATCACCAATAACTGAGAAGTCTAGCAGCTGCCCCTCAATTTCAAGAGCAGGGTACTTGACAACCTCAGCAGAGGTCGTCACCTCCCACCCGATGGAGTTTTCATATCCTTGAACGTAAAGCCAAAGCATGGCAAGAAGGCAACCAAAGAACAATGCTTGTATGCCTTTCTTAATCTTTTCGTCTATCATTAGTTAAGCTGATGTTTCCGTTTTTGGAGATAAATGGTGCGCATTCAATTCGTCTTGAATCACACGATGAACTGCGGCCTTTAGTTTCTTTATTTCTTCCTCCGAATTGTCCAGCGCCTTGATTGGCTTATGGTAGACAATTCGGCATTTTCTCCTCCTCATGTTTAATAGATCGTCATCAAAGAAGATGTTGTAGTTGTCCAAGAAGGTAATTGGCACGACTGCAAGATCGTTTTCTGCTGCCAGCCTAAAGGCGCCATCTTGAAAATCAATCATGTGCGGAAATTCTTTTACTCGAATGCCTCCTTCGGGGAAAAAACCAAGGTTAAATCCATTTTCGAGAGCTGCTCGGGCTTTTTTCAATGTCATGCCGCGACTTCTTACACTCGATCTATTGACAGTGATGTGTAGGTTGTTGTACATAAAACCGAAGACGGGAACCTTGCTCAATTGACTTTTCCCCACGAACTTGAACGGCTTGGGGAAGAGGCCGAGACTGGGAATATCCAAATATGAAAAATGATTTGCACAGAGGATGTATTGCTGTTTTTTGTCAAGTTTAAATCGCCACTCTCTTTTCAGAGGAAGAAAAGCTATGGTGAAAAAGCACCAAGCCCAAACATTATTTAGCCGCAATGCAAGAAAATGTCCCATTTTGAATGGAATGCATAGAATGAGCGGAATGATTAAAATCAAAAAGAGAACGGCCATTGAAAAAATGACCCAAATCGAATATAGCCTTCGTAATAGTTGCACTCCGGTTAGCAGGTGTATTTGGCCACTAAAATAGGCTCAAAATCCAGCTAGCAGAAAAAAATCAACAGCATTGTAATAATTTAATAGTTTCGTGGACTAATGTTCATATAAAAAATAAAGCATTGAGTTTATTATCAGTAGAAAACATTCATAAGGCCTACAGCGATCATCAAGCACTGAGCGGTGTTAGCCTGGACATACCTGAAAAAAGCATCTTCGGTCTCTTAGGACCGAATGGGGCAGGGAAAACCACCCTAATCAGGATAATTACAATGATCATTGAGCAAGATCAAGGCAACGTGACCTTGAAGGGCGAAAAGATGACCACCGAGCTGGTTCGAAGGATCGGATATCTTCCTGAGGAGCGCGGACTCTATAAGAAAATGAAGGTAGGCGAGCAGTTGCTGTACCTGGCAAGACTAAAAGGACTGGAGAGAAGTGAGGCGACAAAACGAATAAAATCTTGGTTGGAAAAGCTTGAGCTATCTGACTGGTGGAACAAGACGATCGAAGATTTATCTAAAGGGATGGCTCAGAAAGTGCAATTCATTGCTACGGTCCTGCACGAGCCAGATCTACTGATTCTGGATGAACCGTTTTCAGGATTTGACCCAGTAAATGCAGATCTTATAAAGAACGAAATTCTTGAGCTGCGGGACAAAGGAGCAACCATTATTTTCTCCACGCACCGAATGGAGTCAGTGGAGGAACTTTGCGATCACATCGCGCTAATTAATCAATCACAAAAGATCCTTGATGGTAAGAAGTTGGATATTAAGGAAAAGTACAGAGATGGCACATTCCTGGTTGAGTATACAGGAAGTCTGACATCCAATTCTGCGTATGAGTTACTTAGTAGTGATACAACCGAGCGAGGGTTGACAAGTTCAATTGTGAAGACGTCCTTGACTGATCCGAATGAACTTTTGAAGTCCTTGATCTCAAAAGTAGAAATCCACTCTTTTGTGGAACGTGTACCAAGCGTAAATGAAATTTTCATCTCTCAAGTGAAAGGAGGCAACCATGAATAATATCGGATTAATTATAGGTCGGGAATACCTGACCAGAGTAAAGAAGAAGTCTTTCATAATAATGACTTTTTTAGCACCACTTTTGTTTGTGGGGATCTTCGGGTTAATTGCCTATTTGGGATCAAAAGGTGGCGAAACCAAAAACATAGAGGTCTTAGATGAAAGTGGGCTCTTTGCTGAGTTGTTTGTTTCTGATGATGACGAAACATACCTATACATCGACACTCCCCTTGACTCTGCGAAGAAACATGTAGAGCAGGGAGCCATCGATGGACTGATCTATGTTCCTAGTCTGGATGATTTAGATAATCCAGAAGATATTTCTTTTTATGCCCCAGGGAACCCAAGTATAAATTTGGTTCGATCCATTGAACGTAAAATTGAAAATGAGATCGAGAGCATCAAGCTTTTGAGATCCGGTCTGACGCAGGAGATGTTAGATGGACTAGAATCCAACGTTTCGATACACTCCATCAATTTGTCCTCGTCAGGAGAGGAAAAGGATAGTAGCTCTGGTACAGCTACAGGTGTTGGCTATGTGGCAGCTTTCATGATTTACATGTTCATATTTATCTACGGTGCTCAGTGCATGCGTGGAGTCATCGAAGAAAAGACAAGTCGCATCGTTGAAGTGATTATTTCTTCCGTTCGGCCATTTAACCTAATGATGGGAAAAGTGCTGGGGATTGCAGCTGTGGGTTTTACTCAACTAGCGATGTGGATTGTGCTGACCTCTGTTTTAGCCTCAGTAGGAATCAATGTGTTTTCTGCACGTGCGGATTCAGCGCAGCAAGTGACAGATGCCATTGAGCAGACTACTGAGCAGCAAGCAGCTATTGAAAATCCGATGGATGACATAATGAATGCAGCGAACTCAATAAATATTCCACTAACGCTTGGTGCGTTTGTTTTCTATTTCCTAGGGGGATATCTACTATATAGTGCACTATTTGCCGCCGTTGGGTCTGCCGTAGATAGTGACGCAGATGCGCAACAATTTATGTTTCCGATCACGATACCCTTGATTGCCGCCATTGCGTCGCTTGGAGTGGTGCTGATGGAACCCAATGGAGCCTTTGCTTTTTGGATGTCAATTATACCGTTTACCTCACCGGTTGTGATGATGATGCGAGTGCCATTTGGCGTACCGTTGTGGGAGCTTGGACTTTCAATGGTTCTTTTAATAGCCGGATTTATCTTCACTATTTGGCTTGCAAGCCGAATCTACCGTATTGGAATTCTCATGCATGGCACCAAGGTCAATTATAAAGTATTGGCTAAGTGGTTCATGATGAAGAATTGAGAAGTTAAAGTTGGCTAGTTAAATAGTTAATTGGTGATACAGCCACTAATTAACTATTTAACTGATCAACAGCCTTTTGATGAAACGCACGCCTGTTCGATCTGTGTTTGTATCAGGCGGGAAATTACCAATAGCACAAATAATCCACACTTACTCGTTATTTTTAACGAAAGGATCGTTCGTTGAAAAAACAATTAAAAGGCGCTGCCAGTGTTAGTTTGTACCCTTTGAGGCCACACTTGAAGTGGTTTATCCTTGG
>JBDWQX010000254.1:0-5525 GCA_039986395.1 Cyclobacteriaceae bacterium | reverse complement strand
TGTATGATGCTTACTCTAGCCTCTACCAATCAATCTCCGTTTCTACCTGCGTTGCCAGGATATCCTCGAGCGTTTCCCTTCTTCGAATCAAATGTGCTTTCCCATCGCGAACCAATACTTCAGCGGGTCGTGGACGTGAGTTGTAATTGGATGCCATGGTAGAGCAGTAGGCACCAGCATTTTGAAACATTAGCAAGTCTCCTTTTCTAACCTCAGGGATAATTCGGTCCAGTGCGAACGTATCTGTTTCACAGACGTAGCCTACCACGCTATACACTTTTTGATCTCCTTTCGGATTAGAAAGATTTTTGATCTCGTGATGGGCATTGTAGAACATCGGCCGGATGAAATGATTGAATCCAGTATCCAGGCCAATGAATGTGCAAGAAGTGGTCTGCTTCACCAGATTTGTTTTGGCTACAAAATACCCGGCGTTACTAACCATGTACTTTCCAGGCTCAAATTCTAATGTGTAGCTCTTATTCTGCTTTTCGCAAAAGTCATTGAACGATTTGCTAAACTTCTTTCCAAAAGAGGCGATATCTGTGTGGAGATCTCCCTCCTTGTAGGCAACCTTAAATCCACTGCCAAAGTCAATGTGTGTCACCGAATCAAACTTTTCCACTACGCTAAAGACGAGCTCAGCGGCTATGATAAATATTTCTGGGTCGAGAATATCTGAACCTGTGTGCACGTGAATACCCATCACGTTCATATCGAACTTTTTGGCGATACGCTCCACGTGTGGAATTTGGTGGATGGAGATACCAAATTTTGAGTCGATATGTCCAACCGATATTTTTTGGTTTCCGCCAGCCATCAAGTGAGGGTTAATGCGGATGTAGATTGGGAGGTTCGGATGATTCATTCCGAAATACTCCAATGTTGTAAGATTGTCAACATTAATTTTCACCCCTAGAGCGATAACCTCCTCATACTCTTCGGTTGATACATTATTTGGGGTGAACAGAATATCCTCAGGAGAAAATCCGGCTTTGAGGCCTACCTGAACTTCCTGAATGGAAACGCAGTCTAAGCCAGATCCCATGGATTTGAACAACTTCAAAATGCTCAGATTGTTCAGTGCCTTCCCTGCATAGTGCACCTTGAGTTTATCAACCTTGAAAGCATCAATAAACTGTTTATAGTTTTCTTGAATTTGCTCGGCGTCATATACGTAAAGGGGGGAGCCAAACTGCTTTGCAGCTTTTTGCAAGATTGAGTTGTCCATTTTGTCTGTTTTAGTATGTCACAAAATAAAAAAGCCGAAGCAATTGCCCCGGCTTGAATTATATATTCTTTCCTAAGGCTTTTTAAGTCCAGGGTGTCTTCTTATTCTTTATGGTCTGTTTGATCTGCATATTTTGAAATCGCACAAAAGTATTCTCTTTGAGCGGATTATTTGAAGTAGCACTAAGGAAACTGAGTTATTCAAATTCAAATGAACCGCTGTACTTTCCGGTAAGCTTTAATGGAGTGGGACTGCCGCTTTGCAGCAATTCTAGATCAAGTTCCAGTGTAAGATCAGGAATTGTCCCTGAAATACTAATTGTCCCACCTGAAAGCGGATGCATTGCAACAATTTGGGTATTGTTCATTTCAATAAATTCACCGCTAAAAAAAACGTTTCCTTCAGATTGAGAAACTTCCCATTGATTTACAAACTCAAATGTCCCACTGCTGAATTGATCCGTTCCAAACGACGACATAAAAAAAGCAAGGGCGAACGTACTACCGCTGTTCATTGTTGTAGAAATAGAAATTCTTCCAAATTGTGAAACTAAGTTACCATCTGTAATACCTAATTCTAAGTTATAGTGATTCCCTATTTCCCCGTTGTCGATCACAAGACCGCTGGTTGGGAGCCATGTGCTGCCTTTGAAGAAAATTTCACTCATCTCTTCTATCTCTTCTTCCATCAGAGGTGTGGAGTCATCGCTATCGCATGAAGAGGTCACAACCAAAAACGTTGTAAAAAGCATTAATCGAATACCTGATATTGTTAGATTCATTTGGTATAACTCTTTAATCGAAAAATCTAGTAGCTAAATTTAGCTAACCTACTTGGCAAACGCCACAGCTCGTGTTTCTCTTATAACAGTCACTTTAATCTGACCTGGATACTGCATATCTTTCTCGATTTTCTGAGAAATGTTGAAGGACAAGTCTCCTGCTTGTTTATCGTTCACATTCTCGGCATCTACAATTACTCTAAGCTCACGACCTGCCTGGATGGCGTAACACTTGTTAACCCCATCGAAACCATGCGCAACGCTCTCAAGATCTTTCAGTCTTTTTATGTATTGCTCCATGATCTCCCGTCTGGCTCCGGGCCTACTGCCAGAGATTGCATCACAGGCCTGGATGATTGGAGAAATTAGTGAAGTCATTTCAATTTCATCATGGTGAGCTCCAATGGCATTGCATACTTCAGGATTCTCCTTGTACTTCTGCGCGAGTTCCATACCAAGAATCGCGTGCGGTTTCTCAGGCTCATCTGGCCAGACTTTTCCAATGTCGTGAAGTAGCCCCGCACGTTTCGCAAGTTTTGGATTTAAGCCGAGTTCTGAAGATAAGGTTGCACAGAGGTTGGCCACTTCCCTTGAATGCTGAAGCAAATTTTGTCCATAGGAAGATCTGAATTTCATTCTTCCGATCATCTTGATCAGTTCCGGGTGCACACCGTGAATGCCAAGGTCGATCACAGTTCGTTCTCCGATTTCTATGATTTCCTCATCGATGTTCTTGGAAGTCTTTTCTACAATCTCCTCGATACGAGCCGGGTGAATCCTACCATCTTGGACCAATCGGTGAAGAGACAATCTAGCGATCTCCCGTCGCACAGGATCAAAACCAGAAATAATAATCGCTTCAGGTGTATCATCTACGATAATCTCTACACCTGTTGCAGCTTCCAACGTACGAATGTTTCGACCTTCGCGTCCGATGATTTTTCCTTTGATGTCGTCACTTTCTATGTTGAATATAGAAACTGAGTTTTCAATGGCGTGCTCTGTGGCGGTTCGTTGGATTGCTCCAATGACAATTTTCTTCGCTTCTTTGGTCGCTGTCATTTTGGCCTCCTCCACAATCTCTTTTATGTGTGCAGATGCATTTGTTCTGGCTTCATCTTTGAGCGTTTCGATGATCTGACTCTTGGCTTCTTCTGCTGACATGTTAGCTGCTTTTTCCAAAATGTCCACTTGCTGATTTTTGAGTTTTTCGAACTCCTCTTTTCGTTGACGAGCAATTTCCATTTGGTTGGACAACGTCTCCTTTAGTCCTTCTAAATCGCTTTCCGCTCGCTTATTCTGTTCTATCTGCTTGTTAAGATTTACTTCTTTTTGCTTGATTTTTTGCTCATTGGTGATGATGATATTCTTCTTACGATTGGCATCCTCTTCAAACTCAGATTTCATTTTGAGAATGTTTTCCTTGCCTTCAAGAATCTTATCATTTTTGATGCTTTCTGCCTTGACTTCAGCTTCCTTTAGAATGAGTTTGCTTTGCTCTTCAGCGTCCTTGACTTTCTTGCCCGCGCTATTTCCTTTCAGTATTCGGCCGACGATAAATCCGACGATGAGTGTTGCCGCAGAAGTTATTATGAGTAGTGTACTTGAATCCATCTTTTAGTTATTTGGTTGACAAATAACAGGTAGAATGGAGCTATGTAAGGATCTTAAAGCGAGTCGGTAATCAGTTGATTGAGTTTTGTAATTTCTCTTAAGGCAAAGTCGTCAGAAGTCTCTGAGGCTTCCTCACCCTTTATTTTCTCAACTATACAATCAAAAGCTACCATTGCGACCAGGTCCTGGGTATCGTCAATACCAAACTGGTTTTGGTAATTCTTCACTTTTTCATTCAACATTTTGCCAGCCCTTCTGATTCTTTCCTCGTCCTCCGCTTTCACTTTCATGGGATACTCTCTGTTCCCAATTCTGATTTTTATCGATAATTCAGCCATTCGGTTTCATTTATTCTGCCAAATGGGCAATACATTTATCTATCTCCTTAATATAGCCGTCCAACTTCACCTTCAGCTCACCTGAATCACTTCCATCGACTACCATGTTATTCACAAGTTTATTTGCTTTCATCTGATTTTGGAAACTGCTGATGTTGGTCATTTGACTTTCAACTTTGGTCTTCAAAATCTGATTTTCGCTCTGAGTCTGTGATAGATCTTCCCTTAATTTTTGATTGTCACTCAACACAAGTTGAATCTTTCTTTCAAGGTTTTGGATCTCTCTGTACAATTGCTCGTTTGGCATTATTTTCTTATCACAGCTCCTAGCTCTCTTTCGTACAAACTCATCAGACCATTCATGCTTCGATCAATTTGTTTGTCCGTTAAAGTTTTGAATTTATCTTGAAGAAAAAAACTAATTGCGTAAGCTTTTTTTCCTTTTTCTATCTTTTCTCCCTCGTAGATACTAAACAGGTTGATTCTGTTCAATAATTTTTTCTCTTGCTTGAAGGCTAGTTCCTGAATTTGGGCATAAGATACCGTTTTGTCTATGACCAAAGACAAATCACGCTTGACTTCTGGGTACTTTGGAATGGGTTCGAACGCGATGTCCTTCTTGTACAATTTTTGAATCGCCACCCAATTCAGCTGAACTGCAAAAATCTCTTGTTTGATACCGTAGATTTTCAATAACTCATCTTTCAATCTACCTACTGACCCGATGACCTTCCCATTTTTTTTGAAGGTCAAGGAGTAATCAAACGGATCACCTTGGCCTGGTTCGGAATCGTATTTTCTAATGCCTGAGTATTTGAACATAGCCTGAACAACGTTGCTCAAGTCGTGGAAGCTTGCCTTTCGACTTTCGTCCATCCAGTTGTTGTCCGTGATATTACCAGTCAAGTACAGAGACAGCCACTCGATCTCCTCATATTCATTACCCTTTTTGCTGTAAGTACGGCCGAACTCGAAGAACTTAAGGTTTGGACTTTTCCTGTTGATGTTGTAAGCGACTGACTCCAAGGCTGTATAGAGCGGCGAGGTTTTCATAACAGCCAAATCTTCGCTGGATGGATTGAGCATTGGCACAGGCGCAGGTCCTAATGGAAATTTTTGATAATACTCAGGGTTGGTGAGCGAATTCGTCAGAATTTCTGAGTAGCCTTTTCCTGCCAAAAACTTGGATAGGTCTTCCTGCACTCTGTATGGCTCGTGCTCGTTAAACTCTGCTAAGTAATCCGTTGAAAACTCTGTATCTAGTTCCACAGCATTGAATCCGTAAATCCGTAAAACTTCCTCTACAAGATCTGCTGGGCGAGTGACATCGCTGCGGTAGGGAGGCACGATCGCCTTGAATCCCTCCTCACTAATATTTTCTGTTTTAATATCCAACCAATTGAGAATCTCAACGATTCTTTCGTTTAGCAATTCTTTACCAATGAGCCGGTGGAACGTCTGAAATGTAATGTCGATTTCCTTTGGTTCAATTTTTTCGGGATAGATATCCACTAACTCTGTGGATACCTCTCCGCCGGCAATCTCGAGGATGAGAGATGTA
>JBDWQX010000253.1:0-2773 GCA_039986395.1 Cyclobacteriaceae bacterium | reverse complement strand
ACATCAAAGCAATGCAACTGGACAACCAATCAAAGATGTTTGAGCGACTAAAAGGGATATTGCTTTTCGCAATCAAAGACACTGATAAATCGGCATTGTTAGCAGAACTTCTTTCTTGGGATGCCAGTTTTGAAAAAGACGACTTTCGACCAACTGTCTTTCAGCAATGGGTCTATGAAATTCTGGAACATGCTATGAAGGATGAAATGGGAGATGAACTGTGGGAATCGTACAAATCCACTCACACCTACAAAGTTGCCATTGAGCATCTAATCTTGAATGAAGAATCAAAGTGGTGGGATGATGTCAGCACCAGCGAAACTGAAGAAAGACTATCCATCATCCAGCATAGTTTCGAAGAAGCAGTATCCGATCTTGAAAGCTACTGGGGCACTGATTACACAGAGTGGAAATGGGGAAAGTCACACACATTAACACATAACCATGCGATGGGAACAGCCCTCGGTTTTCTCAATGTGAAAGCCTTTGGTGTCTCTGGTAGCAATGAGGTTATCAACAACATGGGTTTTACATACTCGAGTGAGAAATTTCAGGAGATCTCTTTTGGTCCTTCCACCAGGCGTATTGTAGATTTCTCAGATGTAAGGAACAACAGTTGGAGCATATTGCCCACAGGTCAATCGGGCAACTATTTCAGCCCACATTATGCTGATCAAGCAGAGATGTTCGTCAATGGAGAATTCCGGAAAATGATGATGAACCGAGAAGAAATAAACAATTCAGCAAATAAATTGGTTCTCCATCCAAACAATTGAACCTCACAATACTCTAGCTTGTTACCTTTGCACCTTAAAATCAAATTATAATGGACAATAGAAAATATTTACCACTGGTAATCGTAGGTTTTGTAGTACTAATTGTACTTGTTTCGGCATTCAATAGAATCTTCTATCGAATAGAAGCTTCCGAACGAGCAGTTCTTTTCAGAGCCTTAAGTGGAACCTTAGAAAAAGAAAATATCATTGGTCCAGGATGGCACATGAAAGCTCCTTGGAATGATGTGTACATGTACGAAGTTTCTGAGAGTAAGATTGAAGAAAACATGGATGTACTGGATAAGAATGGGCTAAGTATCAGCGTGGATGTTACCATCCGTTTTCATCCTAAATATGATGCGATAGGAACCATTCAGGAGAATTTTAGAGGAGACTATATTCAGCGTCTGGTCATACCAGAGGCACGTTCTACTGTCCGACAAGTAATGGGACGTTATACTGCTGAAGAAATCTACTCCACAAAAAGACCACAGGTGGAAGCTGCCATTATTGAGGAAACCCGTGAGGTGCTTGGTTCTTCAGGCAATGAAGTCGAAATGAAAAATTTGCTAATCAGATCAATAAAACTGCCTGAGCAAATAAAAAATGCAATTGAAAATAAGCTAGAGCAAGAGCAAGAAGCACTCGCTTATCAATTCCGCCTAGATAAAGAAAAAAGTGAAGCAGAAAGAAAGAAAATTGCAGCCGAAGGAGAAGCAGTTGCCAATAAAATCATCAATAGTAGTTTGACAAAAGAACTACTGAAAATGCGGGGAATCGAAGCAACTCAGCAACTGGCAAATTCACCTAATGCCAAGGTCATCGTGATCGGTTCAGGAGAAGGAGGACTTCCGCTAATTCTGAATAGCAATTGATCTCAATAATTAATAATTTCGTAGAATTCTAAAATTTACTTAAACCATCTCAAGAAATGTCTGATACTGCCCAAATTACTGTTGACGGAAACACATACGATCTGCCCGTAACAGAAGGAACCGAGAAAGAAAAAGCAATTGATATCGGGTCTTTTAGGTCGCAGTCTGGAGTAATCACGATAGACAGGGGATTTAAGAACACTGGATCATGTGAAAGTGCCATCACCTTCCTGGATGGAGAAAAAGGAATTTTACGGTATCGGGGATATCCAATCGAGCAGCTAGCTGACGATTCCACATTTCTGGAAGTATCTCATCTTTTGATTTATGGTGAGCTTCCTAAAAAAAATGTGCTGGACAAGTTTGCTGGAGATATTTCTCGCCATACCCTGGTAAATGAAGATATTAAGAAAATATTAGATGGTTTTCCATCCAACGCTCATCCGATGGGTGTATTGTCTTCGCTGATTACTGCGCAGACGGCCTTCTATCCGCTCAGCCTGGACCCTAACAGATCCAAGGAAGAGACAGATCTTAGTATCATACGGCTAATTGCTAAGATGCCAACGTTTGCTGCTTGGGCATTCAAAAAGAAAATGGGTCATCCAGTAGTATACCCTAGCAACAAACTATCTTATTGCGGGAATTTCCTACAGCAGATGTTTGCCTTGCCATCAGAAGACTATGAGGTAGACCCACTAGTGGAGAAAGCATTGGACAAACTTCTCATACTTCATGCCGATCACGAGCAGAACTGCTCAACATCGACTGTTCGTATTGTAGGCTCAAGTCAAGCCAGCCTTTGGGCTTCCATTTCTGCAGGCATTAACGCCCTTTGGGGACCTCTTCACGGAGGTGCTAATCAGGCAGTAATTGAAATGCTGGAAAATATTAAAGCAGATGGTGGAGATACAAAGAAGTGGATGGGTAAGGCAAAAGACAAAGACGATCCATTCAGATTGATGGGATTTGGGCATAGGGTTTATAAGAACTTTGATCCTCGAGCCAAAATAATCAAGAAAGCTGCTGACGATGTCTTGGACTCACTCGGCGTTGTTGATCCAATCTTAGACATTGCTAAGGGGCTTGAGGAAGAGGCTTTGAGAGACGAGTACTTTGTTG
>JBDWQX010000252.1:0-17361 GCA_039986395.1 Cyclobacteriaceae bacterium | reverse complement strand
AGTGGGAGCAGTAGGTTAGAAATTCATGTGGCAGGTGCTACAACGCGCCTTTGACTCGCACAACGTAGCCTTCAACTCGCACACACCAACTACTAACTAAGTAGTTGGTCTTGTCTTTTTTGCCGATATCGACATTACGATACTTTTTGACTGAGCCTCTTTTTCCAGCAAGTTGGGATTCTGTTTTTCTGAGATTCTGACTGCTTCCCAAATCATATTTTTTACCTCTTCTTTTGGGAAAGACTGCAGATCCTTAACGGATAGGTGTCGTATCAGCTTGCCATTTCCGTTCAGTTTTATGCTTGTGTTTGTCAACTCCGCTCCGCGATTAAATCCGAAATTCACATGTTGAGAATAAACCGCAATGTGACAAAATGCATCTTTTAACTTTTCAGATTTCGAGTACGCCATTGCGACAGCATTGTAATTATCCCAAATCAGTTCGTTTGCATCTGGAACTAAGTCCGTGATAAAATCCCGCAGTGCGATCGTGAGATTTTGAATTTCTTCGTCGTATGGCTGTAGGAATTCTTCTAGTTGAGGGTTCGGTTTCATGGTTGGTCTTTTCGTGACATGATAGGTGTACTCTGGCTCATGGAAAACTAAGCGAGCAAAAGGGATATCGCAAATCTATCAACGAGCCATCTCCGTCATGTCATTTCGAAGCCTGCCTGCAGGAGGCAGGCGCAGCGAGAAATCTCTTAATTATGGTAAAGATTTCTCCTAGCGTCGAAATGACAAGGTGGTACTATTTCAAAGATATGAGCTCGCGTTGTAAACACGCGCTAGCGGGATTGTTTACCTCAAATCTACTTTTATTAGGTACTTTCCTTGTAGTCTCTTAATTTCTTCAGGGCTTGCAATTTTAAGACTTGTTTTTTGCCACTCAAGACTTGGCTCTATCATGAGCTCATCCCATTTCATCGACATTCCAAAACTTTCTTCCGTGTTCTCCCACCGATACTTAAATGTTTGATTGCCCATTTGCTGGATAATCAAAATAGGAATCTTAACTGTACGCAAATACTGGTGGAAGAAATCGGTGTAGTCTGCTCCTAACTTGTCATTCAGGTGATCCAGAATGGTCCTTGTATCCACAAATGCGTGTCTAAATTCCTGCTGAATACTTAGCAAAGCTTCGAACCAAATAGGATCGTTGTCAACTAGATGCCGTAGGGTATTTAACATCAAAGCTCCCTTGAAGTATTTATCCTCAATGCGATAATGAAAGTGATTTACTCCTTCAATCCCTACAATCGGGTGGTCATTATGGATCTCTCCCTTCTTTGCATTTAAGTACTCTTGCCCCAGATCGTATCCCAGTGTTTCTTCGATGTATAGGGATTCAGCGTATGTAGCAAAGGCCTCATGAATCCAGATGTCAGCATTATCTCTGCAACTCACGCTGTTTCCCCACCATTCATGTGCTGCTTCATGAAGAATCAACTGATCGTCGAAGTACTGGCCGACAGCTACGCAACTCTGATGTTCCATTGGGTACAGTGACTGCACGATCTTAAACCCATCCTCAATAAAAGGGTAGGCCCCCAAGTATTTTTCATACACCTCCAACATTTTTGGGACAATCAATAGCTTCTGTTTGGCGAGTGCCTCGTCCTCACTTAGAAAAAAATAGTCCAATGACAATTCAGCTCCATTTTGGCTTGTGTAGTTTTCACGTTGCTGCTCATAGTTACCGATATGTATTGCCAGATTGTAGTTGTTTATTGGATTGACGACCTTCCAGTTAAACTTATTCTTATCATTTTCTAAAGTTTCGGTTGATTGTAAAACTCCGTTTGAAACAGCAAACAGGTTCTTGGGAACAGTGACGCTGATAGCAGCACTATCTGGCTCATCAGAGACATGGTTTTTGGAGGGCCACCAGCCTTTTGGGCCATATCCCTGACAGATAGACTGTATAAAAGGTTGACCTTTTTCATCCTGATCCCACATGAAACCGCCAGCCCAAATATCAAAGTCAATATCTAAGGGCCTCCCCTGGTACTCTACTTTAATCGAGTAGACGCTGTCTTTTTTCAGGGTCTTGCCGAAATTGACATAAACAGCATCCAGATCTCTGGTGTAATCCAAATCAGAATCTTCAAATGAGATTCGCTCGATTGATAGATATTCGAGAAGATCGATCCTAATCTTGTCAGATGGTGTGACCATTTTGAATGAGATTTTTGAGACTCCCTCAATCCGTTCCTTTTCTGGATCTACATCCACGTCTAGGTGATAATACCCAACATCGTAACAACTGAGAAGAGGGCTCAAGGAACCAAAAAGTGTATCTGCTCGATTGAACTGATAGGTATCGTGATTACCAATCTTCAACGGACGCTCTTCAGTAACCGGTTTCGATGCATAGGCTTTTGCTAGAGCTGCGGTCGGTGGTTTTGTTTGCACCCTAGACTCATCTACCAACTGCTGATCAATTGAAATGTCATTTAAGTCGTTGTAGTATTTCCAGAATACAGAGTCGTATGGCTCGGTGCGGTTGATTAGGCCTTTCTTTCTCTTCAATTTGTCAGGGGAAACTTTTGGAATGTTTTCCGTGTCAGCATTATTGATCAGTAACTCGGTGGAGAATGCAGCTTTTGTAGAGATCTTGTTTTTAGTCAAGTCGTAGCACCTAAAATCGAATTTTCTAAAAAAGTAATATGGAATCAACTTCCCATTTACCTTTCGGTATTCGTATGCTTGATGATCACGAATTGCTCCGCACTTCTCGCCATTAGTTGTCACTTTTCTCCAAGCATATCGCTCATGATCTTCTTCTTTCGTCTTCAGTATCAGCTCATTCTTGTATACAGAATAGTCTTCTAGATCTATTAGTACTCTCAACTCTCGATTTTTTGAACTCATATTTGAGAGGACATAGACCAAACGGTCGTTGAAATAGGTGATCTTCTCGATGGTCAATGGCAACTTCCAAACGGTACTTTTATACTTGGCAGCGAGGGGAATTAAGTTAATGCCATTATTGAGGAGTAAAAGAAGATGATTGTGTCCCTCTTTTGTCTGGATGAATTGATCAACGTTTTGCTGCCTATCGTAGACTTTTCGAAAGTGCGGAATGACGATTTCTTTGAAGTTTTGAGTGAGGCTGTTGTCGTAGATCTCTACAGCACATTCCAATACCCCTGTACGATCCGAGCCACTGGTATGTATTTCTCTGTAGAAACCGTCAAGGCGAAATTGATCTTTCAGATACCCTTCCTCGTTCTTGATTTTTTCAAGTGCAAGGTTAAATATTTCTTCTGCTGAAAGTTTTGTTGCCTCAACGGAGATTTCACTGAGATTAACGACTGCTTCGTTTAGCCGTACTGAAAGTGCCACTGGTAAGTCATTGACAGTTCCATAGAAGTTGGTGTACCCGATATGCGAAATGGTCAAGGAGTCGCTGCCTAGCATATCAGAGATGTTAAGGGAGAACGCCCCATTTTCATTCGCAATTGTTCCAATAGATTTTCCTTTGATAAACACAGACGAGAAGGGAAGCGGCTCTCCAGTTTGAGCATCTTGTACTGTGCCGGTAATGGTTTTAATATTTTGTGCCTCAACAATAACGGAGATTGTCAAAATGGCCAAGGTTAGGTAGTACTTCATTAGGCGTAAATCTTTGTCAACATGAACGAGGAGGCTGAAGGGGTATTGCTCATCCCTGAACGATTCGCGCCCCTGTCATTTCGAAGCGCAGCGAGAAATCTCTTAATTATGGTAAAGATTTCTCCTACCGTCGAAATGACAATTCCGTTTTATTTCCGTTTGAGGACACACATTATAAACTTGCGCTTGCTATGGTTAATCAAGATTGTCCCAAGCGGTCACTGCATCCTAGCATTCTTCATTTCTACACTCTGTCATTTCGAAGCGCAGCGAGAAATCTTTAAGAATGGCAGTGATTTCTCTCCCGATAACTATCGGGAGAGAAAAGACAGGAATGTAGAAAGAGAGGGGAAACAGAAATATTTCCAATCCCGATGTAACCTTCCGAACTTGGGTAAGTTTCCCTGTCAGAACGCGCCGAATGAACCTATTAGAAGATCACTCATTAATGCTGAAAGTAAAGGAAGGAGATGTTGAAAAACTGAACCTTCTGTACCAACGATACAGTCGACGCTTTTTTGGGTTCTTCTACGGGATGACCAAAGATGGGGCGACGAGTGAGGACCTGGTGCAGAATGTTTTTATGCGAATACTGAAGTACAAGCATACCTATTCGGATACGGGAGATTTTGAGATGTGGGCGTTTCAGTTGGCACGAAATATTCACAAGGACCATTATCGAAAGAACAAGCGGTATGCTTTTCAGGAGAACATGGATCCGTGGGAGGAGGAGCTAAAGGACACGAAAAACAAAGAGGCTGAAATGGAAAAATCAGATGAGCTGAATTACCTACAAAAGGCACTTGAAAATTTGAGTGTTGAGAAGCGAGAGCTTATTGAGTTGGTGAGGTTTCAGAAGGTGAAGTACGCGAAGGCAGCCGAGATGCTCGGTGTTACGGAGAGCGCAATCAAGGTGAGAGTGCATCGAATTTTGAAGGAATTGAGGGAGTCGTATCTGGAATTGGATACGTAACTGGCTAGATAGAACAATTGGCAAGACTGAAGCAAAATGAATGGACAGACAAAATTTTAAGAATATAGGCAGATGAAAAAGGAAAAGGCATTGGAACTGTGGCAAGACAAACTGGCTGGTGAGATCAGCGAGAATGATGAGAAGGCGCTTGAGACCTTTCTTCAGACAAACCCCGAGCTTGCTTCCGAGTGTGCGGACTTGGAGCAAACGTGGATGCTGTTTGATGAAATTGACAGACCCGAACCTTCAGCTCAGATGGACGCACGATTTGATGGCATGCTAGCGGCCTATCAGTCAGCGAAGAAGCAGCGTTCAGCTCCTTTTTTGGATGGTATTGTTTCCTGGCTCACCAGGAGCTGGCAGGTGGCCTTGGCGTCTATGGTGCTGGGACTGTTTATCGGTTGGTGGATGCTTCCTTCTCAAAATCAAACACAGAGTATCTCACAGCTCAGTGGTGAAATCCAGGACATGAAAAAACTGATGATGCTGACACTGATTGAACGCCCAAAAGCCCAAGAACGGATTCGAGCGGTAAACATGGTGTCTGATCTTCCTACAGCGGACGAGAAGGTAATTGAAGCGTTGATCACCACACTGAACAAGGACGATAACCTTAACGTGAGACTTGCCTCGCTAGAAGCACTTCTGACGTACGGAAAGCGACCTGAAGTTCGAGGAGCGCTTGTGGAGGCCTTGAAGGTGCAGAACTCAGCTATTATCCTGGTGGCCATTGCAGATGCGCTCGTGATGATTCAAGAGAAGTCGTCCGTGGAGACAATGGAGCAGCTTCGGGAGACGGTGAAGGACGAACTAGTAAAAGACAAATTGACCGAGAGTATTGAATCGCTTTCAAATATTTAAAGAAACTCAAAATAGATACAGATGAAATTATTAGTACTTCTATTGGCAATAACAAATCCTGAACTCAAAGAGGATAGGATTCTAATTAGCAAGAGCTATGAGATCAAATCACCAACCGACTTCACGGTGATGATAGACAATTTTTACGGCTCAGTTGAGGTGGTGCCGTCTGATGACGACATGGTCTATTTGGAATTGGAAATTGAAATTTTCGGACGGACAGATGCGTTGATTGATCGCGCGAAAAGAGAACTCGAGCTCGGTGAACGAATAGTGGATGACTCGCTTGTTCTATTTACTGAAGCTCCATTTATCGAGCGCCGATCATGGGGTAATTACCGAGGGTTTGATATTCGACGGAAGCCCGACTATTCTTTTCGCTATCAGTACAAATTGAAGGTGCCCAGGAACATCGGTGTGAATGCCCGAACAATTGACAAAGGCGATGTGAGTATCAAGAACATGGACGGAATTGTAAGCGCTTGCAATGTAAACGGGAATGTTGAAATTGCAAATGCAAGAGACGTTAGAGAAGCGTCAACGGTGAGCGGAGATATTACAATCAACTTTCTTGAAAACCCGAAAGAATCCGTCGATTTCAATACCGTAAATGGAGATTTCAACTTCGAACTACCAAAAGACTTTAATGCAAAAATCTACTTCGACTCGATGAATGGGGATTTGTACTCTGCGTTTGACTACAAAAAGTTGAGCCCGAAAATCGAGAAAAGTAACAGAAATGGAAGATTCAAAATAGGGACTAAAACTGGTGTTGAGATTGGCTCAGGAGGCCCAGAGTTTTCTTTCAGAAGTATCAACGGAAATGTGTATTTGAAGAGGTCAGAAACACAACAATAGAATTTTAAATAAGATGACAATGAAAAATATAATAACAATAGCGTTCCTGATTTGCTCAACGGTGGTTTGGGGACAAGATTTTAACGAAAAATTGGTGGTGCCGCTAACTAGTCCAGGGTCTCCTGGCAAACTGGAGGTAGGACAAATCAGGGGTAACATCACCATTATAGCTTACGATGGCAAGGAGGTGATCATAGTAGCAACGGCAGGAAATGACGATAATAATTCGGACTGTGATTCATGTGATGATCATGGTAACGACAGAAGGAGTTCGCCGCCTCCAGGCATGAAAAGAATTGCTTCAAGCTCAGTGGAATTTGAAGCCTCCGAGAAGAACAACAGGGTGGAGATTGAGACGAACTCCTGGAAAAAGCCAATCAATTTGGACATCAAGATCCCGGCGAACTTCGACCTGGAAGTATCTACCGTACATGGCCGAATTAAGATCGGTGGTGTTACGGGTGCGATGGAAGTTTCTGGTGTAAATGGGCCACTTACTTTTACAGACGTTAGCGGATCGATTGTCTGCAATACGGTAAATGGGGCTGTGACTGCTACGTTCAAGAATGTCACTCCCAATCAACCCATGTCATTTGTGACGCTAAATGGTGATGTTGATATAACGTTCCCAGCTTCCATCAAAGCGAAGGCCAAGATGAAGTCTGATCGCGGCGAGATTTTTACAGATTTCGATATGACCGTGGATAAATCCCAGCCGGAGGTGAAGACCAACGACGGTGGAAACTATAAAGTCTCTATTAATGCGTGGGTATATGGTGCGATCAACGGCGGTGGGCCAGAGTTCACTTTTAAGAACATGAACGGAGATATAATTATCAGAAAAGACTGAGGACGAAAGCTTTTAACTGAGCTTGATTCTACGAAATCACAAACGCTCGTCATTCTGAGATTTTTGAGTGGATGAAGGGCGGGAAAGTTGTAGGAATCTTTAGATTAATAGACTCTCACGTCGATTTCCCTCCCACCTTCCTTCGAGAATCTCCTCACAGTGACGCATGGGGTTTTGAGTCTAAATCTTTCTTTACTTTGAAAACCCGGTCTTATTTGTAAGGTCGGGTTCTCTTATGCACTCCTCTCCTGAACTTCCTCAGCAGTCAACCCATAGATAGGCGGAGTTTCTACACCCAACATGCCGAGATACATGTAAATCTGTCCTCTATGGTGAATCTCATGCTCCACCATCGCTCTAAGCCACTTCCATAAGGTAATATCAATTCCCCCTGGCGTGGCACACTTCCTTTGGAGATCCTCAGGAGGTAGATTGGAGAATATCTCAATAGACTCGTCGTGAAGGTGATTGAAAAACTTCAGCACATCCTCAAAACCAGATGCAAGATCTTCACCGCATCCCTGATATTTGCTCTGCTTGAATTGTGCGTTTTCCGCATACATGTTTCGCTCGATCGTAGCCAGATGCCGAATGATATCTCCGAACGTGAACTTGCCTTCCTTATAGGTCCACTCAATATGTTCCGGTGGAATTGCCTGAATGACTTTTAGTGTTCTACCACGAACTTTTTCATAGTACGGAAGGAACTCTTCTACTGAAGTAATGATCATGTGCCCGCGAATTGATGCTTGTGGCAATTTAGTAAGAGTATTCTTCGTGCACAGTGTCCCCCTGCCAGCCGAAAGCATGCAGGCAGACTTGAGGAGACTATAGGGGTGTTGTAAAATAAACACCCTCCTGACCTCCCTCAAGGGAGGAATCCGGTATTACTCAATGAGAGCGATACAGATGAAACTCTGCCGGACGAAATTCCTAATCTGATTAAATTGGTGCCCAATATGATAGATGATGCAGTACTGAACTTTAGTGCGGATAAACTCTTCCTGCTCAACATTAGCCTTGGCTTCATCATGTTTGGCGTGGCAATTAATCTCACGGTTGAAGATTTTAAACGCGTGATACGAGCACCGAAATCTGCACTCGCGGGCATGTTGTCTCAGTTCATTGTGCTGCCGCTGCTGACTTTTCTTTTGGTGTGGATCGTGAGACCGCTTCCAAGTTTAGCACTGGGAATGATGTTGGTAGCGGCTTGTCCAGGAGGGAACATTTCAAATTTTATGTCGTCAATGGCAAAAGGGAATGCGGCGTTATCTGTAAGTCTTACCGCCATCTCCAGTTTGTTAGCAATTGTAATGACGCCACTGAATCTTACGTTCTGGGCTTCATTGTATCCTCCAACGGCAGCTATTCTGACAGACGTTAGTCTTAATTTTTGGGATTTACTTAAAACGATCATGATGCTGCTACTAATCCCAATCGCACTTGGAATGCTTTTACGAACGTACAAGCCGAAGTTGGCTGATCGTCTACATCCCATTATGCACTATGCCTCAATCCTGATTTTTGCAGCAATAATTGTGATGGCCTTTTCCGCCAATTTCGACCTGTTCATCTCCTACATCCACATGGTGGTTTTCCTGGTACTTATTCACAATGCTGTTGCTCTTACTACAGGGTTTCAGATTGGGAATCTTTTCAAGCTTGAGATAGAAGACAAAAGAACCCTCGCGATCGAAACAGGTATTCAGAATTCTGGACTGGGTCTTATTCTCATTTTTGCCTTTTTTGATGGCTTGGGAGGTATGGCAATCGTGGCTGCTTGGTGGGGTATTTGGCACATATTGTCAGGGCTGAGCCTAGCCTGGTTTTGGAGCCGAAGAGCTGCGCTGGTTCCTGCTGATTAGGAGAAATGTGCAGGATCAATTAGGACTTTTTCAAAGACCTAACCTACTAGCACCCAATTACCTAAATAATTTCTTATTTTTGCCGACCTCAAAAACAGGACATAACAAATGGCACTAATTGGTATACTGAGAAATAAGATGGGAAAGATCGTTGTGGGAACGATCATGGTTACCATGCTTTCTTTTATTCTAACTGACCTCATTGGGAATTCAACCCTACTTGGAGGAGGGCAGAATGTAGACATCGCTGAGATGGCAGGTGAGGTTATCACGAATGAAAAATTTCAAGCGAAGGTTGATTTGCTTTCATACAACTTCGGTTTGAATACAGGAAGAAATCCTGGACAGGACGAGTTGGCAGGAATTAGAGATCAAGCTTGGAACGCCCTAATACTTGAGTCAGTTTATCAGAGTCAATTTGATGAGTTAGGCCTTTCGATGACAAGTACCGAGTTGGTAGACATTGTGCAGGGAAATAACATCAGTCCTGAGATCCAGCAATTTTTTAGAGATCCGCAGACGGGTACTTTTTCGAAAAACAATGTGACAACGTTCCTGGCAGGAGTCTCACAGGCTCCACCGCAGCAGCAAGCTGCATGGCTTTCATTCGAAGCCTCTTTAGAACCAAGCAGGCTAGTTAGTAAATACCAAAACTTGCTTGTGAAAACAAACTACGTTACCAAGTACGAGGCGAAAGAAGAATATAATGGACAGAACGCCAATGCAACAATTGAGTACGTGTATGTTCCGTATTTGTCGGTCAGTGACTCCTCTGTTTCAGTAACAGATGCTGAGCTCAACGCCTACCTTTCTGCGCATGCTGGGGAGTATGACAAAGAAGAGTCTCGAGGCATTGAGTACATTGTATTTGACATGAAACCTTCACCAGAAGATTCCGCAATTGTGGAAGGTGAGGTTGCTGATATCAAAGACGGGCTGATCAATAGCGCAAACGATTCGAGTTTTGTGGTGGTTAATTCTGACGATCCGTATTCGTTTCTTACCTACCAGATTAGCAATCTGCCAAGCCAACTAAAAGATGGCGACAATGCGGTTGAAGCAGGATTTGTTTCAGAGCCTACTTTAGTAAATGGCAACTATGAGTTTTACAAACTTTCAAGGGTTGATCGAATCACGCGAGATAGCGTGTTGTATCGGGTAGCTAAAATCAGAAAGGAATTCTTTATTTCTGATGAGACCATCAATGAAATTTATAGAGAGGCAGATCTATTTGCTGCCTCTGCTGGAAACAGTGAAGAGTTTAGGAGAAATGCTGAGGAGCAAGGGTATCGAGTCCTTAAGGCCGGCGGAGTCAACAGAAACGCACAGCGAGTGGGAGTGATAAACGAAGGAAGAGGTCTCGTGCTTTGGTTGTATAATGAAGCAAAAATGGAAGCTGTTTCTGACGTGAGAGAGATTAACAATCAGTACGTCATCGCTACGATGACTGAGAAACAAGAAAGTGGAATTGCAAATTTGGAAGCGGTACGGAACCAAATTACAGTAGCTGTCCGAAACGAGAAGAAAGGGGATATGCTTGTAGACCAGCTCAACAGCATTGAGAGCAATGATCTTAGCGACATTGCCGCCACATTTGGAGAGGATGCAAGAACAGGGACTGCCGATGTTCAATTATCATCGAATAATATTACCTCGGTAGGATACGCTCCTGAGGCAGTTGGCTTGGCGTTTGCATTGAATGAAGAAGAGAACACACGAGCTTTTAAAGTTAGAGATGGAGTTGTAATGGTAAAATTGATTACCAAGGATGTTCCGGAAGATCAGGAGGACTACTCAGCATTTAGCCAGCAGGTGGCACAGAAGAGATTGGGATTCACTAGTGTAATTGCAGATTTCCCTTACACTTACTTCAGAGTATATGTGAGCAGAAACATCGATGATGCCATCAAAGAGTTTGCAGAAATTGAAGACATGAGATACAAGTTCTTCTAGCAGTAGCAAAAATTTTTGTAAAAAGGTCAATTCATTTCTGTGAATTGACCTTTTTCTTTTCACGTTAATCAAACTATCTTCAAAAGATGACCGAGGAGGAAATCGCTTTCAAGGAAAAACTGGAGGGAGCCCACAACTTCCCAGGCAGCTATAGCTTTAAATTCATCGTAAAGACAGGACAGCAAAGGATGGTCGAGCAGCTGGTTGAAAAGGCTGAGGTTAAGATCAAACCAAGTTCAGGGAATAAATATGTTAGTGTAACGCTAATTGCTCAGATGGCATCCAGTCAGGAGATCATAGAAGTGTACAGAAAAGCAAAAAAAATAGAAGGAGTGATTTCCCTTTAGACTTTATCTTTTTACTAACTACTAACTACTAACTACTAACTTAATGTGGACAGAAGAAAACGATAAACTGACTAGAACCTTCGAATTCAAAAACTTCGTAGAGGCATTTTCATTTATGACCAGAGTGGCGATAATTGCTGAAAAAATGGACCATCATCCAAACTGGAGCAATGTTTACAATACGGTGAAAATTGACTTATGCACGCACGATGCTGGCAATGTGGTGACGGAAACTGACCGACAACTAGCAGCGTCGATAGATCAGCTAGTTTAGTCGAACAAATTGCTTTTTGACTTAATTGGTTCAATCTTTGAAATAACCATGTCCTAAACACTTGAATCATGCAGAAAATCATCATACTATTATTCGTAGCTGTTTTGTGGAGCTGTTCAAGTGGCAAGAAGCAACTCCAGAAAGGAAATTACAGCACCTCGATAGAAAAAGCCGTTAACAGACTGCAGAGCAGTCCTAATAACAAAAAAGCTCAGACGACCCTGAGAGAAGCCTACTCGCTTGCTCAGCAGAAGAATTTGCGAAACATAAGCAGCCAAAAGTCTTCGAACGGTAGGTTTAAGTGGGATCAGATTGCGAGCTCGTATGATCAGATGAACTGGATGTATGACAAGATCTGGCAATGTCCAGCTTGTCTTCAGGTGATTCCTAATCCAAAGAATTATAGAAATGAATTTAATGAAGCATCCACGTTGGCTGCTGAGGAACGCTACTCAGCAGGTACTGCAGAGCTTAGAAAGGGTACAAGAGAGGCAGCAAAGGAGGCATTCTATCATTTTGAGCGCGCACAGTATCTAAAACCTAACTACAAGGACACCCCACGGAAAATGGCTGAGGCAAGAGAGAATGCTACCTTGAAAGTATTGCTCGATCAAATTCCTGTGCATTCACGACGATTTGGGCTTACGCACGAATTTTTCCAAAATCGTATGTACGAGTTTTTGGATAAAAACCAATTGAGCGACTTTGTTCGCTTTTATAGCCCAGCAGAAGCCCAACAATCTGGGTTGACTCAACCAGATCATGTGGTAGTTATGCAGTTTGACGATTTCGTGGTCGGGCAAACGTATGTGAAGGAAAAAACCAAAGACTATACTCAGGATAGCGTTGTAGTAGGTCAAGTTGAAATTGAGGGAGCAAGCAGAGATGTGTATGGAAAAGCCAAGGCTGAGTTCACAACATTTACCAAGTACTTGGACTCCAAGGGACTTCTGGATATGAAAATATACGACGGTCGGACCGATCGTATACTATTTCAGCGGAAGATGCCTGGACAGTACCAGTGGCTTTCTGAATGGGCAACGTTCAAAGGGGATGAAAGAGCCTTGACGGACGAACAGCTTGACTTGGCCAAATTGAGAGAGGCTCCTTCACCAGAACCTCAGTTTTTGTTTGCTCAGTTTAGCGGACCGATCTACGATCAGGCCTCAAATCACCTGCGAAATTTCTATAGAAAGTATTGACCATTGTGATCCCTGCTCAACCTAAATTGCATGTATGAGCGACCTTGGCAAGCTGTATCTAGTGCCCACACCCATTGGCAATTTGGGCGATATGACGTTTCGATCTGTTGAGATTCTTAATGAGGTAGATTTGATTCTTGCTGAGGATACACGCACATCTGGTGTCTTGTTGAAGCACTATCAGATTTCCACTCCGAGTCAGAGTTTTCATTTGCATAATGAGCACAAGAAAGTTGAAGACGTAATCAACCGACTGAAAACTGGAGATTCAATTGCTCAAATCTCGGATGCTGGTACACCTGGTATTTCAGATCCAGGCTTTTTGTTGGTTAGAGAAGCTTTAGCAAATGAGATCGAGGTAGATGCATTGCCGGGAGCTACGGCATTTGTCCCTGCCTTGATCAAGTCAGGCTTTCCGTGCGAGCGATTTGTTTTTGAAGGTTTTTTGCCTCACAAAAAAGGAAGGCAAACCAGAATTAACACTTTATTGGAAGAGTCTCGAACGACCATTTTTTACGAGTCTCCACATCGACTTTTAAAAACGTTGGATCAACTTCTGGATATCTTGGGAGACAGGAATGTATCTGTTTCGAGAGAATTGACGAAGAAATTTGAAGAGACGGTAACGGGAAAAATTACAGAGGTTAAACAACATTTTGAAGAACATACTATTAAGGGAGAATTTGTCATTGTAGTAGAAGGATCCAAATGAATCTTGAGAAAATCACTGGGCAAGTAGTAAGTGCAGCTCTGGATGCGGGTGCATTTATCCGACGAGAAAGACAGCGTTTTAGTAAAAAACATGTTGAGCTAAAAGGCAAGAGCGATTTGGTCTCGTACGTCGACAAAGAAGCTGAAAAGATGTTGGTGGAGACACTTAGACCTTTGGTTGCTGACGCTGGATTTCTTACCGAAGAAGAGACTGTATCACAGGATTCAAAGGAGTATACCTGGATCATTGATCCATTGGATGGCACAACAAACTTCGTGCATGGGTTGCCTAATTTTTGTGTGAGTGTGGCACTACAACACAACGATGAACTAATAGTTGGAGTCGTGTATGAAGTGGCAAACGACGAGTGTTTTTATGGCTGGAAAGATGGAGGTGCATACCTAAATGAAGAACCAATCAACGTTGCTCCGGAGCACAACATTGGCGACTGTGTCTTTGCAACTGGCTTTCCCATTTACAACTTTGATAAACTTGAAGACTACCTATCCATTTTGAATGAGCTAATGAAGAACACGAGAGGTTTGAGGAGAATGGGAAGTGCTGCTGCTGACTTGGCTTATGTAGCCTGCGGTAGATATGGTGGGTTCTTCGAATATAACTTGAACCCTTGGGACGTTGCTGCTGGTATCCTGTTGGTAAAAGAGGCTGGTGGAGAAGTTACGGACTTCAAAGGAGGTGGGAATTTTCTCTTTGGCCGAGAAATTGTTGCTGGCGGTGCGGTGCATCCAAAGTTGCTGACCATTGTCCAGGAAAGATGGTAGGCTAAAAACTAATCTGAGTCTTTCGTTTTGAGCTTTCCAGTTTATTTGAAACCCTTTAAAATCAAATTTCGTATTTGTATGAATTGATGTCAATTCCTACATTTATGAAAATTGTAAATTTATGAAAGGAACGAACCTTGGAGAATTCGAAGAATTGCTGCTCTTGGTGGTAGCGAAACTGTACCCGGAAGCCTATGGACTTGCCATACGAGAAGAAATCAAAGAATCAAGTGGAAGATCAGTTGCCATGGGGGCTATCCATGCTGCTCTGAACCGTCTGGAAGAAAAGGAATACCTGAAGTCAAACCTTGCCGAAGCTACGCATGAGCGAGGAGGAAGGCGGAAACGTCTTTTTGTAATTACTGCGGCCGGTAAAGAAGCGTTGGAGCACAATCGATCTTTGCGAAATACTTTGTGGGATAAAATCCCGCAACTGTCCTGGAAAAATGTCCAGTATGGCAGCCTCTGATCCAAAATATCACAAACCACCAAGGTTAGCCGACAAAATTCTTCACTGGTTTTGCAACGAGCAGCTAGTCGAAGAAATCGAGGGAGATCTGGACGAATACTATCAGTTGTATTCCAAACGCTACCCCAGTTGGAGAGCGAAGTTGTACTACTGGTTTCATCTTTTCAGCTTCCTCAGACCCTACTCACTCAAAAACAAACGTCAAAACTCAAACGGACTAATCATGTTTCGAAATCATCTAAAATTCTCCTTCAGGTACCTTTCAAAGCACAGAACGAACTCACTTCTGAACGTGATGAGCTTGTCCATCGGCATTGCATGCTTCTTGTTCATTTTCATTTACCTAAATGGTGAGCTGAGCTTCGATACCTATCACAAAGATTCAGATCGAATTCATCGGGTTGCTATCGACTTCATGCAGAATGGCGAGCGAATTCCAGATGCCACAACACCACCTGCGCTTTCTCCAGCTTTACTTGAAAATATTCCAGAGGTTGAGTTAGCTACCAGAGTATTTCCAACATGGGGTGGGAAGTATTTGATTGGGGTCTCAGAAGACCGTCAGTTCTATGAGGAACAAGTCTATCGTGTAGACCCAGACTTCCTAAAAATATTCAACTACAACGTGCTGCTCGGCAATCCTGATGAATTGCTTAGTGAGCTATCCAATGTTGTATTGACCGAAAGCATGGCAAGGAAATACTTTGGAGATGAAAACCCAATCGGGAAGGAACTTACCATCTTTAATCGCGACGATCGCAAGAAGATCGTAAGCGGAGTAATTGAAGACGTGCCGTTCAACTCACACTTCACGTTCGATTTTATAACACCGCTGCATAACGCAAATCGAGACATTAATAGCGACTGGGGCTGGTACAATTACTACACCTACGTCAAACTCCACAATGGATCAGCGCATGCTGATTTTGAGGAGAAGTTGCAACCACTTTATCTAGCGAACAACCCGAGGGACTCGATAAATCCCAACATAATATACTCGCAGCCGGTGGAAGATATTCATCTCCAGTCAGCACTTAAGTGGGAACTGGGTACTAATAGCAACATGAGTAACATAAAAGTGTTTGTGTCCATTGGGATATTCATTTTGCTAGTTTCACTCATAAACTATCTCAATTTGACGATCGGTGGACTTGTCCGCAGAGCCAAGGAGGCTGGGGTGAGAAAGTCTTTTGGTGCCGTTAGAGCAAATCTTGTTGGTCAGTTTGTCACGGAATCGCTAATGGTAGTCGTCATTTCTTTGGTTATTGGCGGAGTCCTGGCGGAAATTTCTCTTATCGGGCTAACTGAAATTTTTGGAAGAGAGATCAGCCTACTCGATCCTTCCAATAGTAAAGCATTTGGCATTTTAACTGTTTGCGTTGTAGCCTTCGGTGTTTTCGCAGGTTTATATCCAGCGCTTCATTTTGCTTCTCTCGGAGAAATCAAGGTCATGCTAAGCAAACGAAGGGGTGGCTTTCTCGATTTGAAAAGAGTGTTGCTGATTGCCCAGTTCGCCATCTCGGCAATCATGATTGTGGGGACCATGGTCGTTTACCAGCAGTTGATGTATTTCAAGAACTCTGACATGGGGTTTAACATGGATCAAGTGCTTGTCATTGAGAATGCGAGTGTTGTTTCGAACCAGCAGACGCTGAAAGAGAGAGTTAGCCAACTTTCATTTGTTGAGTCCGCGGGTTATAGCAACGGCGTTGTGGGTGGTCTGAATTGGACGTTTACGCTAGGCTATCCGGAAGGCTTTCTAATGAACTACACGGTGGTTTCGCCAGACTATATGGAGACTATGGAATTCGAATTTCTTGCAGGCAGGAATTTTGACGCAAGCATAGAAACAGACCGAGAAGGGTTGAATTTGATCGCAAACGAAGCTGCGCTACAGGCGATGAACTTGGCTCTTGACAAAGTTGGGGAATCCGTTGTGATGAGTAGTCAAAGCGATTCACTCATTTATGGAAGAGTACTAGGAGTGGTAAAAGACTTTCACTTCTCAAACTTCAAATCGGAGATTAAGCCATATGCTTTCTTCTATCGTGAAGGCGAGGCACAAAACCTTGCCGTTCGCATGAACTCCACGAATGTCCTGGAAAACATTGAGCAACTGGAGGCGATCTGGAACGAGCTTGCCATAGGTGTTCCATTCGAAAGCTACTTTCTTGATCAGTCTTTTGCTAAACTGCATAGAACGGAAGAGCGACTTTCGGAGGTGATGCTGTACCTGACAGGACTTTCAATCTTTATCTCTTTCATCGGAATGTTTGCTATTGCTAATATTGTGATCAAAGCACGGTTGAAGGAAGTAGCTGTTAGAAAAGCCCTTGGTGCTACCACAAACCAGGTCGTCAATATGTTCACGAAGAACTTTGTACTCTTGGTGGTTATTGCCAACGTCATCGGTCTTCCCATTGCCTACATAACCATGCAGGAGTGGCTTGCGGATTTTTCCTACAGAACCAATCTCGGTCCTGCGCTATTCATCCTAGCCCTGATACTGACCATAGGTTTGGCTTATCTGATCGTAGGGATACGCTCTTTCCGAGCGGCAAATGCGGACTTGACCGAACGGTTGAGAGATGAGTAGCGAC
>JBDWQX010000251.1:0-29924 GCA_039986395.1 Cyclobacteriaceae bacterium | reverse complement strand
GATCCTAAAAGCTGTAAGCTAATCCTGCATTTAGCGTTAAGGGTACGGTTGGTGTATTCTCCGTAAACACAAGGTCTGTTCTTAGCTTGATAGGAACTGAAAAGTTTTCATTCAGCTTGAACTTATAACCCGCTCCAATACCTATCGTCGTATCGGTTGCTCCATCAAAAAAATAGGCGCCTACTGCTCCTTCAATGAATAAATTTTCCTTGGGGTGTAATCTTACCATCAGCATTGCTCTACTTGCTTCCACTTCATTTTCAATAAAAGTGCTGCCAAAAACAGCCGTGTAGAACAGCAGATATGTATAGCCATACTCCGCTCCAACGCTTATAAAATCACTCCCGACGAAAAAGGCCTGCAAGCTATAACCGGAGGCAAATGTTTCCCAGTCGGCCAGGGGAATTCCAGCGAGTTTTTCTGCATCCACCAACGTACTGCCCGCTGCTCCATATACTTCCAGAGATCGTTGAGCTTCAGACTGGTGCGGTGCCAGGAGTATCAAAAATGAAGTGATGATGAAAAAGAACGATAGCCGATGTCTGTTACAAACACATGCAAAAAGTCGGGGTTTTAATGAGATGTTTTTGTTCATGAAATATAGTTTTCCATAAACCTATGCACAAGCATCATTATCCATTCTCTTCATGAAACAAAAAAGGTTCACCTAACGCTTAACTGAACTTTCTTCTCGTGAGGTGAACGTATGAGGACACCGAGAAGTATCAACCACCTTCGCAAGGCTGTCGTTTTCCTAGGCTTAGGCTATTTTATATCACCGCCGTGATCGGCGGTCATAACCCATTTATTTGTTTGCTTCATTAAAACATCTGTTTTCCGACCACTTCTCCTTTCTTCGCTTCCTTTAGCATTTTTTTCTATGATAGAATAATAGTAATGTGCAATCGCCGTATTATTATGGATTTTAATATCTATGGCGCTTATAGTAAACGCAATGATCTCTCGTGTCTTGAACTCATGCTCGCCCCATTCTTTAGTGGTTTTTTTGTTTTTATGCATTGCATCGTTGTAATCCCATCCGGTATAAGCAATATGATGATAATCGAGAAATCCATCCAAGTCTCGTTCTGCCCATAAGTTCCAGTATTTTTCAACATTTTGCCAAACCTCAGCGTGACCAGACGGTGCTTGCCCATAGGCTTCTGCTGATAGCAGAACAAACAAAATTCCTAACAATAAATAGTTCTTCTTTCTAATTTTCATCATTGTACTACACATAAATTTTCTAGTTAAACGTCCTTTTTTCGGGTGCCGATCTTTTGCTTTATTGCTACACATGCAAAGAAACTTTTGCTAGTTATCTACCAACTCAATTACCCTTAAGAGATTAGGGTTGAAGTTTGGTCCATTTGCGTTAGCTCCTGAATTTGGCGAAACATCGTTAACGTAAATCCTTTTTCCATCTTGACTGACATCGATTCCATTCGGCAAGGAAAAGTGAGCTGATAATGCTGCTCCATCAACCGTTCCTCTTACTCCCGTTCCAGCCAGGAGTGATACAGCGCCGGAGTCTGTTGATATTTTATAAATTCGATTTGCGTTTCTTCCTGTTATATATAGATACCCTCCATGAAACGTCATATTGACACTGCTCCCAGTCGGGATTTTAGCGAAGGACGACACACTTCCACTCGTAGAAACTTTGAACACATTCCCATCCTCAAAGTTGGTGACATACAAATTGCCTGATTCATCGGCAGCAAGCCCATTTGGACAGTTGAACAGTGAACTACTTGCAAACGTGGTTACTACTCCCGAGGAAGTTATTTTGTCGATTTTGTTTGCGTCACAACTTGCCACAAAAAGGTCCCCTGCGGAATTAAGTACGATTGCGGCAGGTCCTGCGACTGAGGCGAAGTCTTCTGTATTCCCATCTACGATCTTGTGCACAGTACTGGCCGAGTAGCTAGACCAGTATAAATTACCTTCTCCATCAAGAGCACCTCCAGTTGGACCCAGAAGCCCTGATGCAAATGTCCCAACTCCTGTTCCATCTATATTAAATTTCAAGATCTTGGTTCCATTACTGTCACCTGTTCCAAAATCTGCAACATAGATTACACCATTCGATTCATCTAAAACGATTCCTCCACTTGCCGAAAAACCACTTGCAATAGTCGAAACTAGGTCTGTTTTCTCAAGTGTAATTTCCATCGACTTTTCAAAACCCGTTTCTAAAACTTCCTTTGAGACTGCGAGGACGTATACCGAATAAGGTATGCCTTCTACGATCAAATCTCCATCTGAGTCCACCGACGACACCTCCAGTACAATTGATGATTGGTAATCTGTTGGTTTAACCACCAAGAATTTTTCACTACTGAGTTCGAGGGCTGTCTGTGTTGTTAAATTGACAGAGCTAGCATTTTTAGCCACCACAATTCGGTACTCTTCAAGGTTGTCATTGGCCACTTCTGAAAATGAAACTGAAAGATCAGATCCGTTGCCAAAATTTGAGATATCCTTCACCGAAACATTGGCAATCTCTAATGCAGTGAGCGGTGACGCTGCGTTATCCGAACTACATCCTCCAAGGAGGAAGTAGACTATCATGAGTGAAAACAATGCATTTTTCATTTTGCGTTTTTCTTGACGAAGAACGACGCAATCATTGAAAAAAGAGCTAAGACCTATAGGTATTTACAAGTTTGTACTAATTGTCTTTTTGTATTCTACTGGCGTTTGACCAGTATATTTCTTGAAGAAGGTGTAAAAGGAAGTTCGATTGTTGAATCCAGATGACAAGGCAATACCTAGCATGGTGTACTTCGAGCCCTCACCGTTTTCAAGCAATTTTTTTGATTCAAGCACTCTATATCTATTGACATATTCTAGAAAGGAGAGGCCAGCTTGCTCATTAATCACTTGCGAGATAATATTGGTGGAGACTTCTAGTTTACTGGCAACATCTCTAATTCTTAGATCACCATTAAGATAAGGCTTGTCCCTCACCATTAGATCGTCAATCAATCCGAAATATTCGAGGACCCGTTCTGCATCAAGGGTAGATTTACTATACTTCTTATTCGATTTTCTCAATGACAGCAGCGTGTCAAAAAAATAGGGTCTTTTCACTGCAAGAAATCCGATTGTGTAGATTATCAGAGTGACCATCAAAGAAATGATATAATCATGGATTGGCCGAAATATGGGCAGGTTTACCAAAATGAGATAAACGCAAACAAACACGGAATAGGAGAAAAACAGAATCACGAGGGTTTTGGCAATTGTACTTTTGCTGAGCTTCCATACAACTCGATAAGAAGCAAAAGAGTAAATCAAAAGGTGACTTGCTATAGCACTTTGATTGACATAACCCCAAAACGAACTATCACCTGTCGCATTTAGCAAAATGTACGACTTTTGGTAGCCTGGCATTGAATAAAAATCCAGCATTTGCCATTCGTAAATCAGGAAAGGAAGAAGATGAAATACTGAAAATCCACTAAATCGGAATTCAGTATCAAATTTGAGTTTCATGTAGAAATAGAAGAGCGGTCCAAATAGAAAAATGAACCCCTGAGTGGTGTTCATCAGATGAGGCAATTCTGCCAGGTATGTGGTCCAGATTCCGACGTTCTCAAGAAGATTGAGGGAAAATAGAATCAATAAAATCCCCAGGAAAAGAGTAGCATTTCGATAATTGTTTCTTCCAAAGCTCAAAGTAAGACCTAAGAAAATACCTTGCATTGAAGCCCCGAGGAAAAACAGAAACCACATATTAACCATTACCGAGAAGAAAGTTTGCTCATTAAAACAAGAATCAAAGGTATTAACCTGAAACTCACAGAAGAGTTTCTATCAAAGAATGCAATTGGAATACACTCCAATTTTTTTCAGTGCTCATAATTAGTATTTTTATAAAGAATAGATTTTATATGGAGGCTCATCTTAACATTGACCAACTGGATAATGCGTATCAGCAGGACGAAAAATCGTTCTATTCGCATGTGGATGGTCTCGAAATAGGTGTGGGTGTTTACAATGCCAATGCCAACCCGATAGCCTGCAATCCCGCAGCCCACCAATTGTTAGGTCTTTCAAAAGAACAATTTATGGGTAATTCCGCCATGGACCCTTACTGGAAGGTATCGCACGAGGATGGAAGCAAATTTGAAACCCGTGAATTTCCCATCATCCATGCCATCACAAACTACACCCCTCTTTTGGGGGTTATCATGGGAGTGACAAGACCTCTCCAGGATAAAATCTGGCTCGAGGTGAATACACATCCTATATTAAACTCCGATCGGACCATCAAGCATGTATTTTGCACCTACAAGGATGTTTCGAATCGTTTTGACCCATAAATCGTAGGTTGTCTGTGTTTTCGGGATGCCGATACAAATCGCTAGCTAGCTGCTCGGATTTTTGCTAACAACAGATTTATCAAAAGCAAGGATCAAGAAAACTAGTGAGACTACCTCTAAAACAATTCTGCCCCAATGCCAGTAATTCCAAACAACTAATTCTTTACTTAACTCGATTTCATCGAGAGCACTAGTATAAAAAAGATCATTGGCACTTTTAAAGTATACATAAAAACATAAGATGAACAGCACAGCAAAAATGGCCGAAACCATCGCATACGCAATTCCGTCACGTCTTTTAATGAGATAATTTGTTGCAATTGTGATCGGAAGCAAGGCCGCAATAACCGTTAAAATTGTGTAAAATCGACCAATTGCCGGTCCAAATTTTCCGTAGTATGCATAAAACTCCTCAGCTGGTAGAGACTGCCAAAACGGAACTAGTAGGAAGCCCTCAGTAATTTGTGAACCCAGAAAAATAGCAAAGATCGATATGCAGATTTGCTTTACAATTAGATGGTCTTTCGTTAGCGAAGGCATGAATGCAATGTAGCTAATATTGAAAATGCGGTGAGCCACACTTTCCTTTAGTGAGATGGTTAATCGCTTAAACAACATGCAATTAAGTTGCATTTGTGTAAATTTGAGAAATGAAGAAATCTGATCCATTCATAGACATACTTAGAGCGCACAGCCTTAGAGTTACAGACTGCAGAGTCGATGTCCTTCAATTCTTTCTGGAAAAGAAGAAAGCTTTGTCGCAAAGCGATCTTGAATATCAATTCAAGCAATACGATCGGGTAACGCTTTATCGAACACTAAACAGTTTTCTTGATTCGGGAATTATCCATAAAATACCCAACGCTACGGGTGTGGCTACTTATGGACTTTGTCACGAAACATGCTCACCTGATCATCATGATCATAACCACATCCATTTTAAATGTAATAATTGCGGTCAAATCGAGTGCCTGGATGATAAAGTGGTACCCAAAGTTGTCGCACCCAGCGGCTATCAGATTGAATCGGTCAATATGATTGTGGATGGTGTTTGTGCTAAGTGCGCCTGACCTATGCGCTATAGTATCTTTCTACTTCTTCTAACCTTACATCTATGTGCTTTCGGGCAAGCAAGTTCCTGTACTCGAACGGTTGATGGTTGGATTCTAGATCTGGACACAAAGGAGCCACTGCCATTCGCGACGATTACAGTAGGTGGCACAACCAATGGTACGATTGCAGATGCCGATGGATACTTCATCATTGAAAACATTTGTAGTGAGGAAATTGATCTTGAAATTCGATTTCTTGGCTACAAGACTTTGGTACATCACCATGACTTTCACCACGCATCTCCGATCATCTATTTAGCAACAGATAGGACGCTGCTTGAGAGCGTGGTTGTTGAGGAGGAACTCAATGCGCATGAGTTAAAAACACTGAGCCCGAAGAGCATTCAAATTGAACCCTCGCAAAGCATAGGCTCTACCGCTGGAGACTTGCTGTCTCAAGCGACCGGAGTGTACACGCTGAGAACCGGACAGAATGTAGTCAAGCCTATAGTCCATGGCTTGCACTCTAACAGGGTTTTGATTATTAACAATGGTGTAAGACACTCCTACCAGGCATGGGGAACGGAGCATGCGCCAGAGATTGATCCGTCTCAGGTTGAAGAAATCCAACTGATTAAAGGAGCTTCAACTGTCCGGTATGGCTCAGATGCGCTAGGGGGCGTGATTCTCTTCGATGCTTTGAAGCCAAAATTCAATGCAAATTATTCTGGTGAGGTAAATACTGGCATTCAAAGTAATGGACGTGGATTTGGTGCGGATGGATTTCTTCGAAAAGGGTTTAAAAGACATGCTTTTATTGCTTCAATTAACGGATTTAAACAAGGAGATTTAAAGGCTCCTAATTATCAGCTCACCAATACTGGGAAAAGAGAGGTGGGCTATTCCTTTGCTTCCAGACATCATTTTTCCTGGATCGATATAGATCTATATGCTAATCACTTTACGCAGGAGCTTGGAATTTTGAGGGGATCTGTAAACGGCAATCTGACAGATTTGGCTAATGCTATAGGTTCAGAAATTCCAAATGATACCAGGAGTTTTTCTTACGAAATAAGAACGCCACGGCAGGAGACCGTTCACAATCTGTTAAAGATGAAAAGTGCAATTTTCGTTGGAGAGCAACAGTTTGATTTTCAATATGCTTTTCAAAGAAACGAGCGTCGAGAATTCGACATTCGGCGAGGAACAAACAATGAACGCCCTTCCATTAACCTATTGCTGGATACGCACTCCATCGATTTGGATTGGGACCATTCAAACGGATCAAACTGGTCAGGAACTTCCGGACTGCAGTTTTTCTATCAAGACAATAACAATATACCAGGTACGAATACGATCCCCTTTGTTCCCAACTACAATAACTCAAACTTGGGAGTTTTTGTGGTGGAATCATATGCAAAAGAAAGGACAACGTATGAAGCCGGTGTTCGCTTTGATGTTTCGAACCTGAATGTGCGTGGTAGAGATTCAAGCAATGATCTCTATCGCAACGATCTGAACTATCAAAACCTAGCCTTTACCATAGGTCTAGTCCATCAATTCAATGAAGAAGTATCCATTCGAACGAATTTGGGCTCCGCATGGAGAGCCCCAAATGTCAATGAACTATACAGCTTTGGGAAGCACCAAAATATCGTAGAATTTGGCTTGTGGAGATATCAAATCCTCCAGGAAGACAGTGTATCCACAAGTAGTGTGCTCGCAGAGGATGAAAAGAAGGTGAAAAGTGAGCAAGGGTTGAAATGGATATCCTCCATAAACATTCACAAAGATGGGTTTCAGGTCGAAATCACACCGTACATGAACTGGATCAAAAACTATTTCTTTATTAGGCCTTATGGTCTTACTAATACCGTTCGGGGAACGTTTCCGTACTTTATTCATGATCAGACAGACGCCTTTTACACAGGAGTAGACATTGATATAAGAAAAATATGGGGAAACGCTACTGAAGCTGAATTGAAAGCATCCTATGTCTTCGCCAAGGATTTGAAAAATGATCAACCCTTTATTGGAATTCCTCCTTTTAATGTTCAGCTGGATGTCAGGAAAAAAATTGGGAGTTTTGAGGTTCAACTTTCACAGTCCTGGACTGCCCGTCAGTCACATGCTCCCCCTGTTATCCCAGCAGAAACTTTTGTGGATGTAGAAGAAATTCCTTTTGACCAATCGGTGACCTTTGATTTCCTGCCACCACCAAAGAGCTTTTTCCTGGTTGATGCTTCTATTGGATGGGAGCTTAATAATTTGTCCGTGACACTCATCGGAGAAAACCTGTTCAATACCTCATACAGACGATACACTGATCAATCGCGGTATTTTGCTGATGACTTAAGTACAAATTTGAAGCTATCCATCAATTACGCGTTTTAATTTATACAACATTGTTGCATTTAAGAATACGCCTGCTTATACTTGCAATAGTATTGCATAAACTTACAATAGTATTGCATAAACTTACAATAAAAACAAGGATGAAAATTTTCAAAAACTATTTATTCATTGGCTTTTTGACCTCAGGGTTGATCTTAACTGGTTGTGGAGATGATGATGCTCCAGCTGAAGAAAACGAAGAAGAAGTCATCGATCTTGTGACTCTAACTTTCACTCCAGAAGGTGGTGGTACTTCTGTGGTAGCTACTGCTGCAGACCCCGACGGTGGAGGGGTTGCAGATTTTACGCTTCAGCCGATCAATTTGGACGTTAGCACTACGTATACATTGACATTATCAGTCCAAAACACGGAAGAAGGAGAAGATATTACAGCAGAGATTGAAGAGGAGGACGATGAACATATGTTCTTTTTCTCCTTCACTTCTGGTGTATTCGCAAACCCTGAAGGGGATGGTAATGTAGATAGCAGAGCTGACGATGTGAACTATACTGATGAAGACAACAATGGTCAGCCCGTTGGATTATCTACGACGTGGACTACATCTGATGCTGCATCCTCTGATGGAGATTTTAGAATCATCCTAAAACATCAGCCGGACATTAAATCTGGCACTTCCACATCCAACGACGGTGAGTCAGATATCGATCTTACTTTCATCATTAATATCAATGAATAGCGTACAGGAAGAATAACTAATTACTTATATAGATCTCAGATTTTACTTTGGTAGTAATTTTTTGACCATCCAGGCATTTGTTAGGATGGTCTTTTTGTTTGCTGGGTCTTTAGAAATTTGAAGCGAAAGGATGTTTCTAAAATCCCATTCTTCATAAACCAAGCATCAAGAAAAATAGTCCGATTGCATCAAGAATACTACATGAAGGCCTCCTACTGACGCTCGGCAATCTCCTCCAAATACTCCGTTATTCTGGTCTGGTTAAAATAACTGCCGCTTTTTACAACTCCGTCAATTTTTTGCGTATTTGAAATGGACTCAAGGGGATTTTCTGAAAGCAAGACCATGTCCGCATATTTCCCTTTTGAAATAGTTCCATACTCCTCCTCAATCCCCAGGTACAGCGCGGGATTGATGGTGGCTGTCTTTAGGGCTTCTCCAGGTGAAAGCCCAGCCTGCTCAAACAGTTGAATCTCCAAATGCACACCTAGACCTGGCCAGCAAAGTGGATTTGCACCGGTGTCTGTTCCAGCCAGTAGCTTCACTCCTGCGGTATTCATTTCTCCAATAATTTTCATGTAATGATCAACCAGAAGTTGCTGAACCTCCAAAAATTCCTTCTGGCGAAATTTGAGATGATCGTTTACCTGCGGAGTCCAGTATTTTCGCATGTAGTCAGGTAGGTATTTAAAGTAGGCCTGATCTTTCACCTTTTCCTTTTCAAACCAGGCATTTTTGTACCACATCGATACGGTCGGTGTATGCCACGTATCATTAGCCACAAATGCCTCGTACAGTTTGGCAGCCTTTTTCGGATCATAGCTTTCAATAATACGCTTGTTTCGAAATATGTATCTACCCAGACGATCTTCTATGTCGCCATAGTCAAACGTCCTATTTCGAATGTTTTCTTCCTCGGTCGAGCATTCAAGCGGAATATCCAACAGATGTTCAAGGCTGTTAATCCCTGACTTGGAGGCTTCCAGATTGGTCACAGTCTGGGGGACATGACCACAAAAAGGGAAGTCGATTGAACGAGCGTATTCACTCATCGCGAAATAGATAGAATCAGGGAGCAGCGAGTATACTTTCAGAAAGTCGACACCTGCTTCTTTCAAAGAATCCACTGTTTGCGGCACATGCTTCGCAGACGGAATACCAATGGATCCATCCCACATCGGATTCGGACCGTCAATCAGAGGTCCGGCAGCAAAGATGACGGGTCCGAGTAATGAACCGGCAGCCATCTTTTCTCTCCAGCTATTCACAACTTTAAGAGAGCCTGCCATATCGCGAATGCCTGTGACACCATGAAGGACGAAAAGCGGCATGAGCAAGTCCCGGCTTTCTGCATCAGGTCTCATTCTCCACATCTCAGGATCATCTGGGTGTGCATGCATGTCCCATAATCCGGGGATCAAGTACTTACCAGTACCGTCTAGTTTGAAGTTTGCCTCTACAGAATCAGGGTTTGATTTCCTTACATCATAAATCTTATCTCTCTGGATGAGTACATCCATTCCCTCTTGCACCGTGCTGTTTTCAACGTCAATCACGTTAACGTTGATGATGGCTAAATCCAGCTCTTTGTTCCATTGAGCTGATACAGAATGGATAAGAAATAAAGCGATTAGTACAATAAGTAATTTTTTCATTGAGGTCTGTTTATTTTATTCTCGAAATCTTTCTTTAGGGATCTTCCTCTGGTCATAGCTCAAGATCTTACCTCAACTCAATGATTCTTCCATCCTTCATTACCAACTCGACGTTGTAGAGGTCACTAATATTACTTTCGGGATTTCCTTTAACGACAATGACATCAGCTAAAAAACCTGCTTTTAATTGTCCAAGACTTTTCAAACCAAATGCCTGTGCATTAACAGATGTTACGGATCTAAGCACATTGATTTCTTTCATTCCGTAATCAGCCATCAACACCAATTCTCTTACATTTTCACCGTGCTCGAATACACCCACATCTCCACCCGCCACTATGGTCACGCCACTGTTTAGTGCTCTTTGGAACATCGCTCGCTTACTTTTGATGGCTTCTGGCTCGGTTTCATCTCTTCCATCCCAACCTTCAAAATACTGTTGAATGGAATGTGTGGCAGCCAGCGTAGGACAAAGGGCTACTCCTCTTTCTTTCATAAGTTGCAAAACTTCGTCCGAGACATCAGACCCATGCTCAATGGTTTTAACGCCTGCTAAGGTAGCTCGGCGCATGCCTTCGTTGGTTGCAGCATGAGCCACTACATCTCTGCCACTGCTAGCAGCGGTTTCCACAATTAATTTTAGTTCGTCAATAGAAAAGGTAGGTCGTGCTTCTTTGTTTGGTCCCCATCGATAGTCAGCATACACCTTGATAAAATCGGCACCTTTCCCAATCTGATCTCGAACGACCGACTGAAGGTTAGCACCATCCGCAGGCTCTGCTCCAAGAGGTCCCTCAAAGTCGGGATGGAACCCTTTTGGACCGTAACTGCCCGTTGCGACAATAGCTCTGCCAGCAACCAACATTCGAGGGCCTTCAATGATTCCAAGCTCAATACTTTGCTTAATACCAACGTCTGCATACCCAGCTCCTTCGGATCCCAAGTCTCTTATTGTTGTAAATCCGGCGTAAAGATTTTTGGTCGCCATTTTAGCTCCTCTGATCGCACGGAGGCTTCTCGATTCTTTTAGCACTTGATCATTCCACTCAGCACGATTGTATGGGTACAACAGCACATGTGAATGGCCTTCGATCATTCCTGGCATTAATGTGCTCCCTGAAAAATGGATGGTACTATCGCTCTTTGAAAGCTTACTGATTGCATTTACTTCGGTGATCACATTTCCTTCTACGACCACACCCCAGTTTGTCTGGATTTCATTTCCGTCAAAAAGGCGATCAGCTGTGATCGTGATTTTTTGAGCAGATAAAACATAGAATGAAAGGAGAAAGGTGATAAGGGTTAGGGTTCGCATGAGTGCTTAGTTTGGAACTAAGATATGAAAAAAGCCTTATCCGCTTGGAGCAGATAAGGCTTCGCCAATAGTGGAATATCTCTTAGTTAGTTAGCTATCTTCTTGATTGTAATCGCTTTGAGCGCATTGTCTCTATTTATTTTTCCGCTATCAAAGTCACTTAATGTACTACCCTTGACAGTTAGTTCAATACTACGAGGCATTTCGCACCCTTTGCATTCAGTTAATCTCACTCTGAAGACCAACCGCTCAGAAGGTTTAAGACTTTTGATAGTGCGACCGTAGTCGATAACATTCTCTTTGAAATTTTTCTCAAACTCAGGGTACATCTCATTTACTTTTCTGTCTCGCTCTTCGCGCGTAAGTCCACGCTCGCCAGTGGTTCTTATTACATGGCGGCCATTATCTTCACTAGATGAATAGACACGCATGGAGAAAATAGCACCGAGGTTTTCCAGACGCTCATAATTAATGTTTCGGCTAGAGGCGTAATAGGTAGTTGACATGTCTGGCTCATAGAGTCTGGAAAAGATGCTTGAAAAAAGCTCTAAGTCTCTCTCTTTCGCCTCTCCACCACGTTCTGCGAACTTGATTTTTTTAATAGTCTCCTCTCTCGAGGCCTTCCCTTGTTTGTAAGCAATCAAATCACTTTTAAGAATCTCAGCGGTTCTGCCAGTACTCTGCTTCGCACTCACGTTTCGGTCACTCACCCATAGCTGATTCTTGGAATTTTTAACATTCACCATAATTCGATCCGTGGGCGTCAATTGCCCAATCAAATCGGCATAGTCAATTAAAAATGTTGTCATATTCTCCTCTAGCAACTCTCTTACTTTTTCTGACATTTCCTCTCCGCTAACTCTCACGGAATTGGACTCATTGTCATCGCTATCTGCAATCACATAGCTATAGGACGACCCTGAAGAAGTACCACTGACTGCTCTTGGAGGAGTAGGAGCAACTACTGCTATACCACCGCCTGACCTTGTAGTATAGATCAATGTACTTTGCGGTAAAGTGAAAATAACACCGTAGTCTGGGATGTAATTACTTTCAATACTTCTCGAAAGAGAGAAAATGTTTCGATCATTATTTGATAACGTGCTAAGAATATTCTCAGCAATTTTTAAATCTCGGTCCATTCTCTGTTGATCGATTTCCTGACCTACTGTCGTAAAGGAAATGACCATAGCCAATGTTACCGTATATATTATTTTGTTCATCTTTTTCATTTTTCTAGTTTTTGACTTTCACTCATTTACCGGTTAGGCTATTCGCTGTTTCGAAAATCATCCGTTTGATTTCCATCTTGATTACTCACAAAACTGTTAAGGTGTCCTTGGATCACTTCGAGATCATTTTGCCGTTGAGATTCCATAAACTTTGCAAAATCCTGCATCATATCATCCATGTATTGCTTTTGGCTACGACCTGAAACTTCCATCAAATTCAAAATGATATCCCTATTCTCTTGCGTGATCTGGCTAACATATTTTTCGATGATATCCTGATCTATTTTGTAGTTGACCAACTGTTTCGTTCCCGAATTAGCATCTTTCAGTTCTTTTGTTTTAGCATCAAAACTGCTTTCTACCTCACCAATTTTTCCAAGGAGATTTTCATTGTTTAGTGCGATGGTTTCTTCCATCCAATTCTTAATATTCTCTTCGCTAAACTCCACTTTCGACTCTTGCAAATCAGCTTCTCCGAAGCTTAGTAGCAGTCCATCAGTGCCAGTAGAGACTCGTAATTGGGTGAAGTACCCCACAAGAATCAACAGACTGAGGCTAGCGGCAACGGCAATCGTAGACCTTAAGAAGTAATTGTTCGATTCACTTCCAGACACTACCACAGTAGGTGAATTATCGAATACGAAAGAAGGTTCAGTAACTTCTTTGTCCTCGAACTTCCCCATGATCTTCTGCATGGATTGAATTGCTTTTAATTCTTTCTTAGCTTCAGGGCTAGCAGCTAAATAAGCTTTTACCTTTTCATGTTCTTCTTTTGACAACTCATCGTATAGATAAGAAGTCAACGTCGCTTCATCTGGTTTATAACTCATAATGTACTGTTTCTCTAGTAATGTTCTTTCTTTCCAAAATCTCCTTCAAATTCTTTAATCCTCGATAAAGTCTCGTCTTTACCGTGTTTTCTGACGCATCTAGTGCTTCAGCTATTTCTGTAAACTTCAATCCCTCATATTCTTTCATAATCACTACCGTTCGTTGATCATCGTTTAGCTCACCCAGTGATGAAAGAAGAATACCTTCTATCTCTGTCTGCTGAAAACTGCGTTCGGGATTGAAGTAGTTTCCTTCCGCCTCGCCAACCTCAATCTGCTCCTCTGTTTCATCATCCCTGGTAACTGTAAGGGAGACTGTTCGATTTCGCTTCCGTTTCCTGCTTTCTTCGTAGCAAAAGTTTGTTGCTATTCGATATAGCCACGGTTTGAACCTGTCCACATCTTTTAGCTTCTTTATGTTTTTAAACATTGCTATGAATGTCTGCTGCGCAATTTCCGCTGCGGTATCATCATCGGAGCAATACTTATGAACATAGTTGTAAATACGCTTGTACCAAAGGCTAACCAGTTGGTTTAGTGCCTTTTCCTCTCCCTTTTGGGCATTACTAATAAGCGTGTCAGCATGCAGCATGGCGATATCTAATAAACTTTCCGCATGCATCTAATTTACACTTTTGTCTCGGTTAGGTAATCCTTGGCGCATTGGGCATTTCTGTTAGCTATCTTTATGATGGTTGACAAGATCAAAAAGTTCTCACTATTTAGAAAAAATCTTAGAAAGGTTTACTCAGCCATCTCATCCAATTACAAAAAAAGGAAATTTACCTTTCAAAATTCTGATCGCCAACCACCAGAATCACAGTTCCATCCAGTAGCTGTCGATAGCCTTGCTCATAGCAGAAGAGGTATTGCTCACCAGTTTTGGTAGTTAAGCTATGTGTGTAAAAATCGAAATCAAAACCATTTTTGAGCAGTTGATCACGATGCGTCTCGTTGTTTCCCTCAGAATTCAACTTCACAAGAATTCTTCTATTCCTTCCGAGCGTATTGTTCACATTTCTGACGTAGTTGGTTGCAGGTGCATTGGACTTATTATTGTAGGCATTCCTGCAACCATCGGAACAGAATTTCTTATCAGACCTTCCTGAAACAGGCCTCTTACATTCCAAACACAATCTTTCGAACTCGCTCATAAACAATTGATTTACAGGTACAAAATCAAGAATAAGCGACTACAAGTGGTTAATAAGCGACTGTAACTATTTAAAAACCAAGTGTGGAATTCTACTGGTCAATTTTTGTCATCGTCAAATGACAACCTCATGGTGATGACGTGAGGATTTAATTTCTAAAACTAAATAAAAAAGTATGACAAGCTTAAAAAACAGTGTTCAATTAATCGGAAGACTAGGCATTGCTCCTGAGATCAAAACCTTTGACAGTGGAAAGAAAAAAGCATCTTTTTCACTTGCAACCAACGAAACCTACTACAATAACGAAGGCGAAAAAGTGGAAGACACGCAATGGCACAATATTGTGGTGTGGGGAAAAAAAGTAGAAGTAGTTGAAAGTTATCTCAAGAAAGGAAGTGAAATAGCACTCGAGGGCAAACTGGTGAATCGATCGTATGAGAAAGACGGAGTTACAAAATACATCACCGAAATCAACCTAAATGAAATGCTGATGCTCGGTAAAAAGGAAGCTTAGCAAGAGATTTCACCTTGTGTTGATATTTTCCTGGACTTATCTAAGGAGTACCAATCGGATAATGAAACAATAATCTTTACTATTACATATTCATAGAATATAATTCTTTTTATCACTTGATAATGTGGAGAAATAGGTAGAATATTCTTTAGAATCCAGAGCATAACCATTTATCTTGATTACGCATTAATTAACAATACAAGTACTTGGTTTAATTTCTCCTTCCTACCAGTGGAAGATTTCTCACAATTTTAAAAGAGCCCATGATGATCATGGGCTCTCTTTTTTAGAAGATTTTCGTTACGTTAAAGCTATTCCCATTAAAGGTGAAATCCTCACCTTCTTGCTTCCCAAGCATACTTTGAGCGATTGGTGCCATAGCCGAAACGACAAGAAAGTCTGTGCTGTTAACCGTGATTTTCCCAAGACCTGTAGCGATAAAGTAATTACTACCCGTTGTAAAAACAATGGCTCCAAATTCCACTTTATTGGATTGCTTTTTCACGTCGATCGATTTTAAGGGCTTTAGTTGGTTGAATAGTTGATCTTTCTGTCCCAAGAATTTTTCCTTCTCAAGCATAAGCATCGCCCTACCAGTTTCATACTTATCACCAGCGCTACTTTTGGTTTCTTCATTGGCAGATTTCTGCACCAATGCTAGCTCCTGATCAATAGTTACGAGTTTTTTCTCAATGATCTGAATACATGCGGCGACCAGAGCCTCTTTAAGTTGAAGTGATTTTACCATTGGGTAATTATTATCAAATCAAGATAGTAGAACATGCGGTACTATTTACAATTCATTTTTGCTGGTAGGGTATTCTGCAAATCGAATGTATACTCTCAAAAGGTGCATGGATATATCTTTGGACTTGCAGATGAACGTCAGTAAGTCTTTTACAAAAAATGATCTTAAGGAGGTATACGACCTATATTTCGAGAGTCTACGAGGGTTTTTGTATTACAAGACTGGAGACATGGATTTATCCGAAGATTTAGTCCAGGAGGTTTTTATAAAACTGTGGGAAAAGAGAGGGAAAATAAAAAAAGATACTGTGAAGAGTCTATTGTATACCATGGGAACAAACATGATGATCAATCACTTCAAACATAAAAAAGTAGTGATGAGTCATCAAGGAGATGTAGGAGCTCAGAATAGGTCGGAGTTTGGCTCTCCGCAGTTTATTTTGGAAGAAAAAGAGTTCGAGCAGAAACTCAACAAAGTGCTCCAATCACTACCTGAAGGTTGCAGAGAAGTTTTCTTAATGAATAGAATAGATAAATTGAAATACGAGGAGATTGCAGAACGACTTGAATTGAGCGTAAAGGCAATTGAAAAGCGAATGAGCAAGGCAATTGGGTTAATAAAAGAGCAGTTAGGCACAAAAATCTAATGAGTGATCTGGAAGAATATCGGAATTTGATGAACCATGAGGGAAATGACCCAAAGGATGAGGTTGCGGATTTTCTAAAAAAATCCTCTTTGCTGAAGATGCCTGTTAAAAAGAACAAGGAGGAAATTTGGGAGAGTATTTCAGAAGCTATTGATGAGAAACAACTTGGCATTCCAAGAGGAGTCTCTGTTTGGCGTTTTGCTCGAATAGCTGCAGCAGTTGCTTTGATAGCTACTTCCATTGCTCTTTTCCTTAGTCCACCCGCACCGATTGAAGTACTAACTGCTAAGGGTGAAAAAACGACACATACGCTGCCCGATGGATCGAAAGTGTCTCTGAACGCCTCCTCGATAGTCTCCTACTCTTCGGAATGGAATCGTGAATTGACACTGGACGGCGAAGCGTTCTTCGAAGTGACAAAAGGGGAGAAATTTCTTGTAAAAACTGAAAGTGGAACAGTGGAAGTGCTGGGAACATCCTTTAATGTTTTCGTTAGAAATGGCGATTTTAATGTGGCATGCAAAACAGGCAAGGTTCGGGTAGCGGCTCCAAAACGATCGGTCCTAGAAGAAATCGAGCCAGGGCAGGCAATCACAATTGATTCCGACACCGTTAAAATAGTATTCAGAGTTCCTGAATCAATGGGCAATTGGCAAAAGGGCGAATTCTATTTCGACCATCAGCCAATCAGCCAGGTCTTCGAGGAATTGCAGCGGCAGTTTAGCGTTGATATTGATTTTGATGGTTCGAATGAACAGGAGTTTTCGGGATATTTTACGAACAAAAACCTTGAGAATGCTTTGGAGATGGTGTGTCTGCCACTGGGTTTGGAATACGAAAAGACTGGACAGAACAGATTTGCGATCAGCGAAAGAAGGGAATAGATTTCAATCATGAGGAGTGCTTCACTTTTCTTTCTTATCCTTCTAACCACTTCTTTAGTCGGGCAGAAAAAATTTGATTTCGATTTTAGCAATCAAACACTTTTTGAAGCGGTTGAACTTCTTTCCTCCAAACATAAATTCAAGTTTTCCTACAACCCCGAAGCACTCAAGAGGCACGTCCTGAGCAGAAAAGTGAAAGCAAACTCGGATGCTGATTTGATTAGTCAAATATTCGAAGACTTGCCTTTCAAAATCCAGCTCGCTGACGGAGTTTACCTAATTATTCCGCAAAAGATCCAGCAGCCTCCTCGCTCTCTGGCAGGAAAGGTGTACGACAAGGAAACCGGGAAACCGCTAGCGTTTGCGCATGTCCAATCATCGAGAAAAGGCACCATTAGCAATCAGGAAGGCAGGTTTAAGCTTCCTCCAAGGGAGGACACTATTGCCATTCAGGTGAGCTATATCGGATACAAGGACCTGCATCTCAGGATTGCTCCAGACAAGGAAGCTATCGACTTGAATCTTGAGTTAGATCCACACGAGCTTCCCGAAGTAATCCTGAGTACTTCACAAATTGGCGAGCTTTCGGGCAAGCCCAGCTTCTTCAGCCTCAACCCAAATCAATTCAATGCACTACCTACATTGGGCGAGACCGATGTTTTCAAATCCATTCAGATGTTGCCTGGAGTTCGGGCAACCGACGAAACGGCCTCAGGACTTTCCGTCAGGGGTGGAACACCCTCACAAAATTTGATTATGATGGATGGTTTTACGCTCTATCATTTGGACCATTTCTTTGGAGTTTTCTCAACTTTGAATCCCAATGTTATCAACAATGTAAGCCTCTATAAAGGTGGATTTGGCTCCGAATATGGTGGGCGAATTTCCTCTGTTGTGGATGTGACTGGTAAATCGGGTTCAAAGGAAGAGCTGTCAGCCAAGGTCGGAGTTAATCTTTTGTCCTTCAACGGCATGATTGAAGCCCCACTTGGTAAGAAATCTTCCCTTCTTCTTGGGGTAAGGCAATCCTTCACAGGAGTTCTAAATTCAAACCTTTTCAAGGACTTTCTATCCTCCAATCGCCAGGCCTTCATAGAATCAATAAATCCTGATCTTGCCACACTACAGTCCCAGCCCTCTTTGAACTTCTACGACATTAATGGCAAGTTCCAACACAGGTTTAGCACAAACTCAATCCTGGACTTTAATCTGTATATAAGTGAGGATGTTTATTCAGCAGACTTTAATGAAACTGATGACTTTTCCGGTTTCAACATTGAAGATAGAGCCACCTGGAAAAATAAGGGAGTCAGCTTCAACTGGAAGTTGAACCCAAATTCGAACTGGCACAGCAACTTGACGGTCGCAGGTTCAGAATTTTCGGATGAACAGCGACTGGATATCAATCAAACTTTTTTTCAGGATGTAGCTTTTCAGGAGAACGATACGATTTTGAGCAATTCACGAGTCACCTTATCAAATTTTGGCGTGTCTAGTTCAGTTACAGATATTACCATTAAATCCGATCATGAAATCGACCTGGCTAATGACGATTTGATTCGGGCGGGGATTGAGATCAACGCCATATCCACCTCCTATGATGCCGATCAATTCCTCTTTCAAAATTTCGCCGATGAAATTACGATTAGAAATGATCTGATTTTGGAATCAGCGATTGCTAGTATGTACGGCAGCTACCAATTTGAGAGCTCTAACATTAGATCTAGTCTCGGTACTCGTGCAAGTTTTTATGAGCCCACCGGCAAATGGTTTCTGGAACCAAGACTTGACCTTAATTTCAAGATCACCGATCATTTCAACCTGAAGGGCGCGGCATCCCTTCATCATCAATTTATCAACCAAACCTCATTGTCACTATTCAACAATGATGACAAATTCTATTGGGTGCTTGCTGATGATGCGTCCATACCAATTTTGAAAAGTTCACACATGATTTTCGGTGCAAACTATGCATCTGGAAAATGGTCCTTAGACCTGGAGTATTATCGAAAAAATACAAACGGAATATTAGAAAATCTGTTTGCGATTAGAAGTCCAGGCAATTTGGACGCGCAGGCTTTGACCAACTCCATTGATTCCCCCAATGCTGCAACACAGATCAATCCATCGGGTGAAAATATATCTGAGGGGATCGATCTCTTTATTAAGTTTAGAGATGGGTCGTTCACTTCGTGGTTAAGCTATTCGTTGGGAACTTCGAACAACAAATTCTCCTATATCGATCAAAACAATCCCTTTCCCTCAAGCCAGGATCAACGTCATGAGATCAATTTTGTAAGTATGCTTAAGCTGAACAAATGGGAACTCTCAAGTACTGCTGTCTATGGATCTGGCAAACCCTACTCGCAACCAATTTTGCTGGGTGACACTACTCGCCACTATGATGAAACCAAAGTCAATAACCTACGGCTACCCTCCTATTTTCGGATAGATCTTGCTGCTAAGTATTCATTCTCAATCGGAAAATCTCAGTGCGATGCAGGTATCACATTGTTTAATGTATTTAACAGAGCAAATGTGAAATTCCGACGATTTACGGAGCAGTTTCTTTTTGAGGAGCAAAGTGAGTCGATCACAGAAGATCAGGTGCGCTTGGTTGCCATCGATACCAGACTGCTTGGATTTACTCCCAATTTTTTCTTCAATATTAGGTTTTAGTAGCATCCGAGACCCACAAGCCAGACTCCTGGTAGGGTATTCTTTTGGATTATTGTAGTACAATCAAGGTTTGATCATTCGCAATTTGATAGAGGAAATAAAATTTTCTTAGGTTGATTTAGGTACGCCCCGGTTTGATTCTACTGCAGCACCGGGGCTTTTTTTATGTTTTGCTATCTTAACCTCGATTTTTAAATAAGCATTGATGTTAGCGTTTCTCCGAAAATTTCGCAGGAAGAACATAGAAGAAAGCAAGATGAAAAAGGTTATTCTGTATGCCCTGGGAGAGATATTTTTAGTGGTTATTGGGATTTTGATTGCTGTGCAATTGAACAACTGGAACAATCAGCGAAAGTTGGAGCAGGTAGAATCAGTTTCCCTCACAAGACTATACGAAGATCTCCGATCCGATTTTTACAGGTTCGACTTCTTGGATTCTGCGATGAATCATCATTCAAACCTTTGCGATTCCGTAAGCAATTTGATCACAACCCAGACCTCCGTTGAGGATCGTCTACATCTGATTAAGATTCACGCAATCCAGGTTTTCCTTTTAGAAGCCAATACAATCACCTACGAGGAAATGACAAACACGGGCCGACTTTATTCGCTTTCCGATCGAAGACTCAGAAGATTGATAACCCTCTATTACCGACAAATAAAGAAGTGGGATACTTATTCCGAAGCAAACTCCAACAGGGTGCGACATATGATTGAAGATTCCAACCTGCGGGATTACTGGGTGATACAATCCAAATTACGGAATGGTGAACAGGTTACACCAAGGGACTTCCCTTGGCTAAATCAACAGCAATCGGATGAATTAAAGGCTATCGATCATCTCATGTACCTTTCCTCATCGGCACAACGAGAAAATCTCGGCAACTACGAAATAGTAAAAGGAATCCGTCAGTCCCTCCTCACCGCCCTGGAAACACGCTAGTCACAATCAATTTCTACAAAAACGAAACATATTGATCTTACGTCTCGTTCAACTGCTTTGACTTTCAAAATCGACAAAAACGAAAGAAATTTGTAACTTCTTGTTGGATTAGCAGTTTAGCTGTTTAGCAAATGAAAAAAGAGCTACAGCCTCCACGGTGGATTTACAATATACTTGAACGATTCTGCGATCCCTATTTATGGGAGGGAATTAGCGGTGATCTGTATGAGTCTTTTCTTGAAAATGTCGAAACGAAAGGCAAATGGAAAGCCCAATTGATGTACATTTTTCAGTCATTGGGTTTTTTAAAAATGAAATTCAAGAAGAAAGAAAAAAGACTATCAAACATGAAATCCATTTGGTTCAACTACTTCCGCACGACGCTTCGATCTATCAAAAAGCAAAAAGCGCTCTTTGGCATCAACTTGATCGGGCTAATCATGGCTATTTCTTGCTCGCTCTTTGCCTTGGTCTACATAAACGACGAATTGCAATTTGACACAGAACAAAGTGATGCCGATCGTACGTATAGACTCTACAAACGCTACATTAATGTCCCTGAAGAGGTTGATCATCTTACTTTCGAGACTTCTGGTTTAATGGGACCAACAATGCAGGAGGAATATCCTGAAGTGGAGGAGTCTATGCGAATTTGTCCTTGGTGGCATCAAGTGATTATCTCTTACGAGCAGACGAATATCTCGACAGACAAAATCTACTTTGCGGACTCCACATTTTTTGAATTTTTCGATTACGAAGTTGTACAAGGAAACGCCGCAACCATACTTACCGCCCCTTCTTCAATCGCATTGAGTGAGTCATTTGCCAAACGGCTATTTGGGGATGAAGATCCTATGGGGAAAATGGTGGTCGGATTTGATGATCTTGATTATCAGGTCACAGGCATTTTCAAGGACCCACCGCGACATTCTTCGTTGCAATTCAACGCACTAATATCATGGAGTACTACTGTTCCAGGAGTCGGACAGTTGGGGTTTCGCTGGATGAACAATTGGTTAGCGCAAGGGATATTCACCTTCGTTAAGCTTGCAGAAGACGCCGATCCTGTAGTCCTGACTGAGAAGCTTCCTGAAATGATGAATCGCCATTTCACGGAGCGAGCTGATCAGTATTTTCTGAAATTGATGCCTCTTGGAAGAATGTATTTACATGGAGAAAAAGTACGTGCCAATCGGGGCATGAAGAGTGGGAGTATCACATTCGTTTACATGTTGGGATTCTCCGCCTTTTTGATCTTTCTAATTGCTGGAGTCAACTACGTTAACATTTCGCTTTCCAGAGCAACCCAGACCCGAACCGAAGTGGGTATCCGAAAAGTGATGGGTTCGTCGCGAAAGCAGCTGATGGGTCGTTTCATCTCGGAGACATTTTTCAGCACAATCACTGCGTCAATTTTTAGTTTGTTGATTGTCGTTCTGCTGCTGCCAACTGCAAACATGCTCAGCGGAAAGGAGCTACCAATCGCGGCATTTTTTCAGCCAATAACTTTACTTGCATTGGTCGGTTTTGTTCTTGGTGTCAGTCTTTTTGTAGGACTATATCCAGCTCTTGTTCTTTCGTCTCCGCCAGTATCAACCATTTTGAAATCCTCAGGCGGAGTAGTAGGTACTACAGGTTGGTTCCGCAAAGTGCTTTTGACATTACAATATGCAATATCTATTTTTCTTATCATCTGTACGGCGGTGGTCATCCGGCAAACAGATTTCTTGGACAATAAACCTTTGGGTTTTGACAAAGAGCAAGTATTGATTTTAGATGTTGACAATGAGGTTGCTGACAAAATTGATGTCCTGGAAAATAGTCTACTGAGCCATCCAAATATTTTATCTGTTTCAACCACACGCTCCACCATCGGGGACGGATCTTATAGCACCACCGTATTTCCTGAAGGGTATACCGATGAGCTGGGAACTCGAGTATTCGGAGTCGATCAGGAATTCTTTGAAACCTACGGTATACAGGCGATAGCAGGAAGGACTTTTCTAAAAGGCTCTAGTGCCGACTCTGCGAACATCGTCGTAAACAGGGCAATGGTTGAATTTATGGGATGGGACGATCCGATCGGAAAGCACATTCGGTTTGCTCCTGAAAGCACGCCGCTGCCAATCATTGGTGTCATCAATGACTTTCACATTCACTCCTTAGCTACCGAGGAAATAGAACCGATGATTCTCTATTTGGATCTTTCAAATCAATGGTTTACTGCTGTCAGAATTGGAAATGGGAACCTTCAAGGAACAATGGATCATGTTCAGGATACCTGGGATGAACTAGCGGAGCGGACACCATTTAATGCTTTCTTTGCGGACGATTGGTTCGATGAACAATACAACAAGGAGAGAAAACTGCTAAAAATCTCTTCTCTATATTCTATGATCAGCATCATATTATGCGGATTGGGATTGTTTGGACTAACAGCACTGCTCTTGCAACAGCGAACAAAGGAAATTAGCATACGGAAAGTTTTGGGCGCACCCCTGTCGAGTATCTTATCGATGATGAATCGGCAATTCATAATCATCATACTGATCAGTTTTGCATTGGCTGCTCCGCTCTCCTATTATCTAATCTCTGGCTGGCTGGACCAGTTTGCATATAAAACCACCTTAAATGGTCTCCCATTTATTTTAGCTGGCGGTCTAACACTCTTACTGAGTATTTTGATTGTGAGTGGACTCTCGATTAGATCCGCCAATGCAAATCCTGCTGAAAACCTAAACACTGAATGATCGGCTTGCCGAACAAAACTAGATACCTATGAAAGGAACAAATCTTGGTGAACTTGAAGAATTGATTCTCTTAGCCACAGCTACGCTTTATGACAATGCCTACGGAATTGCCATCCAGAAGGAGATCAAAGCAAAGTGTAACAGATCCATTTCCATCTCCACAGTGCATGCAGTACTGGCTCGATTGGAACAGAAAGGATTCATGGATTCAAGATATGACGGCCAGACACCCGAACGTGGCGGCCGAAGGAAGCACTTGTTTCGGGTAAGCAAATCTGGTCAAAAGGCACTTCACCAATCGAAAGAACAGCGAGATTCCTTCTGGCAAGGAATCCCGAAGATCGCCTTTGATAAGTAGATAGAAACATGTCTGGAATCTGACTCTCAGTGGATTCCACTTTTTATTCCAATTATATGTATGTACATTTAATGGAAACACTAACTGAAAATGGAAAATTCAAAGGGAATGCGAATCGCAGCTACAGTAGCGCGATATCTACTTGGTCTTATCTTTCTAGTATTTGGACTCAATGGTTTTTTGGGATTTCTCCCACAACCGGATATGGGACCAGAGGCTGGAGCATTCATGGGTGCATTGGTTAGCACTGGTTACTTCTTCCCAATGGTTAAATTGCTGGAGGTGGTATCGGGCATTCTGCTTTTGACTGGGAAATACGTCCCACTTGCTATTGCAATTCTCGGACCTATCACACTCAATATTTTTATGTTTCACGCAGTAATGGAACCGGGAGGACTGCCGATTGCGATTGTTGTATTCGGCGCAAATATTTTGCTAGCTGTAGCCAATAAGGATAAATTCAAAGGAGTTTTTTCTAAATAAGAAAAGGAAGGTTCATTAAGAACCAGTTTTACGGATTATTAAAGCCTGTCGGAAGATGGGCTTTTCTTTTTTAGAAGAGTTGCTTGTTGAGCGTTTCGTCCTTTTCTAAATGGTAAAATTCTTTGTGGATATTAAACGGATCCCCTTGCGCTTGAGAGGCCACATAGCTACCATCCTCCCCAAGCTCATACGAATTCACATCATCCTTCAGATTGAAGTACAGCATATTGATACATTGTTGTTTCAGTAGCTCATCCTTGATAATAAATAGTGATTCAAGCCTGCGATCAAAGGAACGAACCATCATATCTGCGCTACCGCTGTACAATTTTGGATCACCATCATTATGAAAATAGAAGATCCTTGAATGCTCCAGGTACTCCCCTACAATCGATCGAACCGTAATATTCTCGCTTAGTCCTTGTCGACCAGGTCGAAGACAGCAAATACCTCTCACGATCAATCTGATTTTAACTCCTGCCTTCGAAGCCTCATAGAATGCCTCGATCACGTCCTTATCCTGAAGCGAATTCATCTTACACACAATCCCACAGGGTTTACCCTCAACGGCATTTGTTCGCTCTTGCTCAATCAGTTCAATCAATTTTGTACGCATCTGAGTTGGAGCTGTGATCAAGCTTTCATAATCCTCCGGCATGGAGTGTCCCGTGATTACATTGAAGAACTCCTGAACATCATTTGCATACACTTCGTCAGAAGTCAGGAGTCCAATGTCTGTATAGAGTTTCGACGTAGACTCGTTGTAATTTCCACTTCCCATGTGCACATAGCGTGTCACTTTCTCCTTCTCCTTCCTAACGATTAGCAAAAGCTTGGTATGCGTTTTCAGTGAGCCAACTCCATAAATCACAAAACATCCAGCTTTTTGAAGCTTCAATGCTTGCTTCATATTGTTCTCTTCATCAAACCTCGCCTTTACCTCAAAGAGGACGGACACATGCTTGCCATTTTCGGCCGCATTCAAAAGCGCAGTAACGATTCTCGAATCCTTAGCCAGGCGGTAAATCGTCAACTTTATAGACAGGACATTCGGGTCTTCTGCTGCCTGCTCTAATAAATCCAAAAGCGGCTCGATCGTGTTATACGGATGGTGTAAGAGAATATCTCGGTTCTTCAAGATCTTAAACATATCCTGCTGTAGCACTCCTGTCATACTGATCGGAGGGACAGGGTTTGGTTTCAGTGGTTTGTACTGATCAAACTCCTGATGATTCACAATTTGCCACAGACACGTGTAGTCGACCAATGCGCCTTCTGGAGTCACCATTACATTCTCTTCTTCTATTCCATAGCGCTTCATCAGTTGCTTCATGAGCCAAGGGCTCGCATTCTCCTCCACCTCCATTCGTACCACACGACCAGTTTTTCTGGTTTTCAATTTGGACTTCATTTCCTCCAGGAAATTAGCATCAATATCTTCTGATTCCTCCAGAGTGAAATCTCCATTTCTGGTCACCCGAAACAACGTGCACGAAAGAATATCCACATTCTTGAAAACAAGATCCATGTGCTCTCGAGCAATCTCCTCTAGCGGGACGAAAATGAATTTATCTCCTACCTTGATCTCAAAAAATCGTGGTAAGTTTTGTGGAAGCTGAATGAAGGACATCTTCTTCTTTTCCTTGAACCGAACAGCTTTTGTAACCACCCCAAAAATCAGGATGTTGTTCATCAACACTGGAAAAGAATGATATGGATCAAAAACCATTGGGGTCAGCATCGGGAAAATGGTCTTCTTGAAATACGTAGCTGCTGACTTCTGCTGCTTTTCGTCCAGCTCCTTGTAGGTCTTTATCTCAAAAGAATGCTCTTTAAACAACGGCTTAAGTTCGTTCAGGTAGAGGGTATTTTGATCGTCACTGAAATCGTCCAGCCCTTCCAGTAGTTCAACCTTAAACGGTACTGATCTTAATCCTGAATAATCAATACGATCATTCCCAAAATCGATGTAATTGTACAAACTTCCCACACGAATCATGAAAAACTCATCCGCATTTGAGGCCGTAATGGCCAGGAATTTTAGCTTCTCAAATAGATTTCTGTTCTCTTTTTTCACCTGATCGAGTACACGGTAGTTGAATTTGAGCCAGCTCAGATCACGGCTAATCAAATCGCTCTTGTATATCAACTCCGAAAAATTCCTCATTACTTTCAAAAATAGGCAAAAAGCAGCCCTCTCCAATGTTATGATTTTTACCTGTTCGCAAGCACAAAAACCGAGACCTAGAGGTCTCGGTTATACGATTAACAATCTTAAATTCCGTAAGTATGAGAATGCAATGATCAGCATCAGATATCACAGAGGCATCACGGAAGCATTACCAAATCATTACGTCTCAAGTCGCCAGATAACATGCAAGAAAAAAGGGCTGAATCAAACGATCCAGCCCTTTTCGGTTAAGTTGTTGAAATATCTTAAATCAGCTTCATCTCCACAAGCGTATCGTTCATTTTTCGAACGGCTGCCGCACTCTCTTGCATGTTGGCTTTCTCAGCATCATCCAGCTCAATTTCTACGATTTGCTCAATACCATTTGCTCCTATGAGTGCAGGTACTCCAACACAGATATCGTCAAGTCCGTACTCTCCCGCCAATAACGAAGAACACGGGAACATCTTTTTCGAGTCACAAGCGATCGCCTGCACTAGTGCTGATACGGCCGCACCTGGTGCATACCAAGCTGAAGTCCCTAGCAGTTTTGTTAATGTAGCACCGCCTACCTTAGTCTCCTCACGCACGTAATCCAATTTGTCCTGACTTAGGAATTCAGAAACTGGAACGCTATTTCTTGTCGCCAAGCGCGTCAACGGAATCATACCTGTATCGCTATGTCCTCCGATCACCATTCCATCCACGTCCGATGCGGGGCAATCCAACGCCTCCGCCAGTCTGTACTTGAATCGAGCAGAATCCAACGCTCCACCCATTCCAATGATTCTGTTTTTAGCAAGACCCGTCGCTTTGTGCGCCAAATACGTCATCGTATCCATCGGATTCGAAACCACGATGATGATCACATTTGGCGAGTGACTCATTAGGCTTTCAGCAACAGTCTTTACAATGCCTGCATTCGTTGAGATCAACTCCTCACGTGTCATTCCTGGCTTCCTTGGGATTCCAGAAGTGATTACCGCCACATCACTGTTGGCTGTTTTTGAGTAATCTCCCGTGGTCCCTGTCACCTTCGTATCAAAGCCGTTGAGCGAAGCTGTCTGCATCAGGTCCATCGCCTTGCCCTCAGCAAAACCTTCCTTGATGTCTATGAGTACTACTTCCGATGCAAAATCCTTGATGGCGATGTATTCCGCGCAACTGGCACCTACAGCGCCGGCACCTACTACTGTTACTTTCATTTTATTTTCTTTTTGAAATTTCCACAATTAAGAGGCTGCAAAAGTACTAAGCAATGCGCGATTTATTTAGTCGTCGTGACGATGAGTTTGATCATGTCCTTATCAGGTAAAAAGGTCTCTAACCCTCAGAAGAGAGCCCTCACCACTCTGCCTCAACGGATATTCGGGCTATCGGCAGTATCTTTTTCTGCCTACCGCAACGTCTAGATAGTGCGTCATCCTGAATTTATTTCAGGATCTATTTTCATCCTTCAGCAACTAAGTCGAAGATCCTGAAACGAGTTCAGGATGACCCACACGCAGAAAAAGGATACTTGCCTCTCTCCCGTCTAGATGGAAAGTGATTTGCTTCGAGCGAGGAGTGATCTAGGAGTACTCGCTATCCCATCGATATCACAATAACGGGAACTTTGATTAATTTGAAGGATAAATAACGCACACCGTGCGCGTTAGCTACTAGTTATGATCAATCGCTAAACTCCAAGATTACATATATGAAAAAGCTATTTACAATATTCTTGCTAATTATTTTTATATCAACGTCTCACGCCCAGTCATACTGGGCTCAGGAAGAAGACAACCTAAGAGGTCGCATGCAATACTACCATACTGGTGGTGGCAATATTGGTTATAGTATCAGAACATCTGAAGGAGGTGGATGGGCTTGGCAATTGGTGAACGGAAGCAATACACCTTGGTTTCATGTGGATTACACATCAGGAAATGTAGGAATTGGAACTGACAACCCTCTTGACAAACTTGATATTTTAGGTGGCTTGAGATTCAATGGAAATGCTGACATGAGAGTGTTTGGAAGCACAAGAGTAGGCAGGAACACAGTAGTAGTAGATGGCCAATGGGATGAGTTGGAAATCAAAGGAAGAGTTATTGAATGGACTGGATCAAATCTTCACATTGGATTTGAAAATGATCATACTGGTCACTATATAGAAATGGGACGGAATGTTGATCAGCTACATTTTATTTCCTCTAGTAATATCGAAACGATGAGGCTAATCAATGGGAATGTGGGAATTGGAACAACAAACCCTCAGTCTCGACTTGCTGTGGATGGTCAAATCCGAGCAACCGAGGTTAAGGTATTAGCTGATGTAAGCGTTCCAGACTATGTTTTTGAATCAGATTACGAGTTGAGAACACTAAAGGAAACCAAAGAATATATAACTGAGAATAAGCATCTTCCTGAAATTCCATCCGCATCTGAAATAGGTGAAAACGGAATTGATCTTGGTGACATGAACATGAGGCTGTTGAAGAAGATTGAGGAACTGACACTTTACCAAATCAATTTACTAGAACGTCTTGAAAAAGCTGAGAAAAAGATATCGAAACTCGAAAACGAAAACTGAATATAACAACAAATGCCTCACAACAAATGCATGAATGAATGGGGTTTTATCGGTGAGGGTACGTTCGTGGGGACTGGAAAGTCCGCCACAAGTTTTCATCGCCGTAGTTTCTTGAAACTGATGCGCAAATCCGCTAGCTTAGAAGAAGTAAACAATGCACAGAGGCAACGTGTCATAGCTAGACGTTTGCAAATACTAAAACCAATAAACAGAGTAAAATGAAGAAGCCACTCCAATTGTTTGTCCTTGCGACAATATCTATTTTAATAATTACATCTTTTACAAATAAGACTGACGGAAACACCAGACAAGAAAACAAAATCGAGCGGTCAAATGCTGATGTACAAGACTGCAACGGATACTATCCGTTAAGTGAAGGAGTAAGTTTTGAATTAACCTATTTCGACAAAAAAGACAAAGCTGGTGCTATTACCAAGCATAGAATTCTTGAATCAAAAAACATAACCAATGGGGTTGAGGTCACGTGTGAAATGAGTGTTTCGGATGAAAAAG
>JBDWQX010000250.1:0-31445 GCA_039986395.1 Cyclobacteriaceae bacterium | reverse complement strand
CCGAGGCAGCTGAAAGATATCAGGAAGGAAAAGCGGGCCTATGGCAAATGCCTGACTTGCAGTTGGCATTGAACTGGAGAGAGGAAAATCGACCAACACTTGTTTGGGGACAACGATACAATCCAGCCTTTGAGCGCACGATGGTATTCTTGGAAACTTCCGAGAAAGCATATTTAACAGAACAACGTAACAAGGAAATTCTTCAGAAGCGACAAGTTCGAAGAATGCGAGTTACTGCAATCGTACTTTCGATAGCTGCGCTTGTTTCACTGACATTCATGGTGTATGGTTTTATTAAATCAAATGACGCTGAAAAACAAGCAATACTGGCAAATGAGCAAGCTGAACTAGCAAAAGCTGAAACAGCAAGAGCTGAGATACAGTCTCAATTGGCAATCACACGTGCCGCAGAAGCTGAAGAGGCACGAGCTGAGTCTGACTTACAGAGGGAGAAAGCAGAATCGGCCACTTTAGATGCTCAGAAAAATGCGATTGCTGCAAATAATGCTAGAGCTGCAGCAGAAGTTCAAAGACTTGCTGCTGTGGAAGCTCAGGCCGCTGCGGAGGTAGCGAAAGAACAAGCTGATGAGCAAAGAGCAGCAGCAGATGAGCAAAGAGTTCTTGCTGAAGCTGCAACGCTCAGAGCAGATCAAGCGCGCTACCAGGCAATTGCTCAATCCATGGCGATCAAGGCGAAAACAATTGTTCCAGAGGATTCTATGACTGCTCAGCTGAAGGGGCTGGTTGCACGTCAAGCCTATCGTTTCTACGAAGAGTACAAAGAAGAAGGAAAGGACTACAATGGAGATATCTACTCTGGGGTGTACAGTGCATTGCAAGGCCTATATGAGATTGAAGCAGCAGCAAACGGAGCAGACGACGCAAAGTATGTGGGCGATTCTACACTTAGTTATTACCACAAGGCCATTCCAAAAGATGCCGCGAATACAGAGGTTGGGGTTCGTTCGGTCGTATATGCTAAAGACGGTAAAAGTTTCTACTCTGCCGGGAGTAATGGCGAAGTACTGAAATGGGATGTTGAGACGAGAGTGTCAACGCAATTCTTCAAGCGTCCGGATGTTGAGGTTGCTCGATTGGTGAATGTAAGTGAGGATGAGCGATATTTAGCACTAGGTACACAGGATGATCACATTCTGATCTTTAATGCACAATTGCCTGGCAGCGAGCCAACCATTTTGGATGGTCACGCGGGTGGCATCATCTATGATCTGGTATTTTTACCTGACAACTCTGGTTTTATTTCTGTAGGTAGTGACAACCGAATTTTAAGGAGTGATTTCAGGACAAGTGAAGAGCTCACCAAAGTTCCTGCAAGAGTCAAAACACTGGACATTTCCCCTGATGCCAAGACGCTTGTCGGAGGGTCTATGGATGGGAATGTATACAAATGGGACCTTACCAATATGTCATTAGAGCCTTCCAAGATTGATAGAAAATCGAGTGCCAGAGTAACCTCAGTTAAGTTTAGCAATAAGGGAAATTCCATCGCTATCGGTGATGAAAAAGGGATTGTGATTTTTTATAACATCTTCTTTTCTCAACAAATTGGACCAAATCTTACAGGTTTTAGGGCTCCAGTTACTGATATTGAGTTTAGCCCAGATGATAGATTAATTCTCGCTACTTCTGCTAACAAGCAAGCCAGAATGTGGGATACCCAAAACCTTTTTGATCTTCCAACAGTGCTAAATGACTATCCTGGCGAAAAAGAATCTGGCTGGGTGTACGATGCAAGTTTTAGTCCAGATGGGAATTACTTCTTGACTGCTGCTGGCGATGGTAACATTCGAAGGTATCCCACCACTGTGCATGCTATGGCGGAGGAAATATGCGAGCATATTTCGCTAGGAAATATGTCCGATTCTGAATGGCAACAATATGTGGGAGATCCAGATGAGTTGCCATTTGTCGCTACTTGCGAAGGCTTAGATCAACGTCCAGATTAATTAAGAAAGAACTAAGAAGAATAGATGAGGTTTACATTTATATGTTTGGCGGTTTTATGCTCGTATGTTGCCATTGGACAAACTGCTCAGTGTACGAGAAGGCTGACAGATGCGGAAGAAGCGTTTGACCAAGGTCGTTTGCAGGACGTTTTAGATGCTCTGGATAAGAATGGAGCTGCCAAAGATTGTTTTGCTGCCTTTACGATTCCTGAAAGAATTCGTGCAGAAAAACTACTGACCAAAGCCTACCTGTTTACAGACAACCCTGCTGAAGCTGAGAAGTCGTTAGTGGATCTATTGCATGTAGACAAAGAACATCAGTTGGCGAAGAATGACCCAGCTGAACTTCATCATCTGTATAGTCAATTTAAAACAGAACCAATATTCAGAATAGGGTTTAGGTTTGGCGCAAATAAGTCTTTTGTAAAAGTGTTGCAGAATTTTGGCAATACGCAAGTAACTAAACAGTACAACGGTGCTGGCCCCAATGAGGTAGGTATCGGGATTGGCTTTCACGTCGAAGCACTCATTGAGCGACACATCAAGAATGGAATTGAAGTAGGGACAGGTTTTCAATTAAGGACTGCCTCCTATGAATTTGACGCTAGTTTTATTCCAGGGCAGGAGAATGATTTTTATATCACTGGCAAGAATCGAAGTACAATGCTAAGAGTTCCCTTGCTAGGAAGGTACAATTTCAACTACGACAAAAAGACGATTGACGGAATCCGACTCAACAAGATGTGGTATGTTTTCGCAGGAGCATCATTTGATTATGTGCTAGATGCACAATACCTCAATACGGCACGGACGGGAGGGACCGCATTCACCTTAAATGCACCCAAAAATAGTCTTACCTCCGTGGGAGATGATAATGTTAGTCAGGTGGCGCGAGGTAACGCATCTATTTTTGGCGGAGGGGGTCTTAAAATTAGATTTGGCAGATCGAAAGTTGACTTTATCACCTTTGAGGTTCGGTACGACAACATGTTGTTTAATTACATTGATCCTTCAAATAGGTATGCCAACAAAGACCTTAACATAGACCTCGGGTTTGTTGAGGATGACTTGACAGTCAATGCCGTTTCCTTTTCAGTAGGATACACTAAATCTTTCTATAAGCCTTCTAAGCGTAAAGAGTACCGTTAGTAATATGAAAAAACTGTTTTACATAGCAGCCTTTGCAATTCTGTTTTCCTGTCAGATCGAAGATGATAATGCTCCAAAACCCGAAGAAAGCTTCATTAAGTACTTAGGTGAAATCGCAGACCAGGAGGCAAAGGATATCGAACCCATCTATGCCGCTGATGGCGTGACGTTGGAGGGATTTGTAATCTTTGGTACACAAAAACAGGCGGATTCTGTTGATACAGACTACTATCTTGTAAGGACCGATCCCTTCGGAAATATTGAAGAAACTGCCATAATTGATCCCAATACTGCAGTTGAGGGTCTGGATCTCGATGGGAATGGACAAGATGATGTGCTTACGGGAAATGAGATTGCTGGACAAATCGAGGTCTTGCCAGGTGGTGGATTTATCGCAATTGGAAGCACCTCCGTCACTGATCAATCGAAAGATCTTACGGATTTTAGATTTATTTCGCTGGTAGTACTTGATGCTGAGCTGAATGTGCTGCGTGTGGTTACAGCTTTTAATGAGAATGCAACTGGGACTGCTCCGCTAAACTTGGATGGTAACGATATCATTGTGCTTTCAGACGGATCAATTTTAATAGTTGGAGCCATTGAAACTGCGGCAGGTGATACTGATTATTACTACCGTAAACTGAATGGGGATACAGATGCAGTAACTTTTACGAAAACGTTAGGACTTGCTGGAGCTTCAAATGATGATGTACTCGTGCGAGCATTTGAAACAGACAAACAAACCATTGCTTTGTTTGGTTACTCGCAAAGAGTAGGAAATGCTGGACAAATCGGAACCAATGTTAGTTATGTGGAGGTGAATCAAAATGGTAACCCCACCGGCGGTTCTGGAAACTTTGGTATTCCTGATACTTTAGATGGTTCGAATGTACTCAGGGTCTTCAATGATGTCTTAACTGACGTGGTGGAAAAGCCAGGGGGGTATATGGCTGTGGGTACAGCTACAGTTGATGCGACCAGTTTTGCTTTTTTCATGGACATTGATTTTGATGGAATTTCGTCTAGAAAAGGACGACTACTCAGTGAGTTCGATCCTGCACTAACAACAGCTGCCTCAGGAGTCTCCATTACACGTACCAATGACTTTGTGGTGGTGGGACAATACACCAACTTCAGGGTTGGTAATGAACAGAGAGGCGAAGAAGCCATGTTCCAGCGAATCAACCAAGTGGGAGAGAAGGTGGAAGGGTTTGAATCGAATTATGGATTGGGAGATGGAAATGACAACGCAGCGGATGTTATCACCCTTGCCGACGGTAAAATTGTCGTTGCCACCACGATCGATTTTGGAGGTGGAATACGGATGATTGGCCTTATTAAGCTTAATGACACTGGCGAGCTCGACCGCTAATTTGTTGCCCTTTCTAGCACCTAAAAACCTTTTCTAAGATTAGTTCAATAATTGCCGTTATTGTATAAATAATCTAATATTTTATCGGAAAAATGATATAATATTTTGATTTGTATTTTCCTTTCCAGAACTTCACAATGTGATTAAATTTAGGGTTACGTATGATCTTGAATTGAACCTGTTACCATTACTACTACCGCTTTTTAACATTCAACCACATGAAGATATTTAGCCACTTGCCACCTGCCGGAGCCACAATGAGCTGCCTTAATTCTTATTTTATTAAGGCAATCCTATTTTGTGCCCTGCTCTTTTCAACAATTGTCGCTAGTTCACAAACTACTGTGTTGGGTCCAGGTCCGGATGCTGAATCTGCAACCATGTCGTCTTTGGAAACAAATGTTGGTGCTCAATTTATGACTTTTGATTTTAGTCTTTTATGCAATAATACTGGTAGTCCTGGAGATTTCTTGTTTACTGGGCTAGATATTGATATTGTGGACACTTCTATCGATTGGTCACAAGTGATCGCGGGTGCAAGCTTAAGACAGGTTTCAAGCGACGGAGGTTCTGGTGATGATGGACCTGCAACACATGCTGGCGGAGTAACAATTACAGCAACGCAAATACAATTCACTACAATCGATGATGGGAATGATGAAATTGGAGAAGTCGACGATACGAATGGTGCAGGTGCAAGTGATGGAGAGGAAAAACAATATGAAGTAGATGTTTATTTCAGTACTAGCATCCCGGCATCTATTGCAAGTCAATTGGAAGGGAAGGTACTTGAGTTGATGATTGATGAGACTAGTTTCACAAGTAGTCAAAATGGATTTACAGGTTTACAAAGTACTTCCAGCGGAGGAACCAACAACACGATTGAGGTGACTGGTACAGAGTACCGTTTTCTCCAGGGGCCAACTAACGCACAAGTAAATTCCACGATGCTTCCTACCGTTACACTTGAAATCACCGATGTAAATGGGAATCGTGATCTTGCTGCTGGCCATATACCCACGATCAGTCTTCTATCTACAGGAGCCGGTAATCCTTCTTTTGGACCTATAGTGTGGAGCAACGGCGTTGGAACATCACCAGCTATAGTTCATACTACAGCCGAAACCGGGCTCGAGTTGTCTTCAACGGGAGCTTCTGGGCTCTCACACACTGGATTAAGTACTATGTTTGATATTGAGGCAGATGTTGCTCCAACAGTAACTTCCATCACTAGAGATGACTCAAATCCAACAAATGCAGCTAGTGTTGACTACACGGTTACGTTTAGTGAAAACGTTAATGACGTAGAGGTTACAGACTTTGTTGTTACGGGAGTGGGTGCTTCTGGTTCGGTATCGGCAGTGTCCTCAGCAACTGGTCAGGTGTTTACCGTGACGGTCAATACAATTACAGGTGATGGAACTCTCCGTCTTGATTTTTCAACAACAAGCGATGACAATGCAGTAGATGATACTGCTAATCCAGTATCTGCCGACTTTACATCAGGGGAGGTTTATACGATTGATAATACGTTAGACCTTAGTTCAGTAGCGAGGCAGACGCCAGGGACAAGCCCGACAAATGCAGATGCCTTGATCTGGCGCTTCACCTTTACTGATGTCGTTAGCAATCTCGATGGAACAGATTTCACGATAAACAACACTACAGCCACGGTAACAAATATTGCAGATCAGACGGGTGGAGTCTATGATGTTACCATCAGTGGAGGAGACTTAGCTGGCTTGAATGCCACTCCCGACATAGCAGTAAATATTAGTGATATTGTAGATGCAGTAGGAAATACGTTGAGTTCGGGAACACCAACGGGCTTAAACGTCAATAGCTATGTGGTGGATAATGCATCTCCAGACCTAACCTCTGTTGCTAGACAGGCACCAGCAACAAGTCCCACAAACGCAGACGCATTGATCTGGCGTTTTACTTTCACCGACCCAGTTAGCAATTTGGACGGAACAGACTTCACGATAAATAACACGACTGCCACAGTAACAAACATTGCAGATCAGACTGGTGGGGTGTATGACATCACGATCAGTGGAGGAGATTTAGCGGGCTTGAATGCCACTCCTGACATAGCAGTGACTGTGAGTGACATCACGGATTTAGCTGGCAATGCCTTGAGTTCAGGAACCCCTACAGGCTTGAATGTGAATAGCTATGTCGTGGACAATATTTTAGACTTGACCTCTGTTGCTAGGCAGGCACCAGGAACGAGTCCCACAAATGCCGATGCCTTAATCTGGCGCTTCATCTTTACGGATGTGGTTAGCAATCTAGATGGAACAGATTTCACGATAAACAACACAACAGCCACGGTAACCAATATTGCTGATCAGACAGGTGGAGTCTATGATGTTACGATCAGTGGAGGAGATTTAGCTGCCTTGAATGCCACTCCTGATATAGCAGTAAGTATTAGCGATATTGTAGATGCAGCTGGCAATGCGTTAAGTTCAGGAACCCCTACAGGCTCAAATGTGAATACTTATGTGGTTGATAATGCATCTCCAGACCTAACATCTGTTGCTAGACAGACACCAGGGACGAGCCCTACAAATGCCGATGCTTTAATCTGGCGTTTCATTTTTACTCAGGAAGTTAGCAATCTGGATGGAACAGACTTCACGATAAACAACACAACAGCCACGGTAACAAACATAGCAGATCAGACGGGAGGAGTGTATGACATCACGATCAGTGGGGGAGATCTGGCAGGTTCGAATGCTACTCCTGACATAGCTGTGAATGTGAGTGATATCACGGATTTGGCCGGCAATGCCTTGAGTTCAGGGACACCTACTGGGTCGAATGTGAATACTTATATCATGGATAATGTTGCTCCAACAGTCACTAACCTTGAAATCTTTGATGTCGACAATGATGGCCTTGTAGAGCGAATTGACATTACATTCGATAGCAATATTGATACAGATGATGGAAATCCACCTGTAATTGCGGATTTAGGAACATTACTTCTTCCAGATGGATCTCAGGTGTTGACATCTGCCGGGCTCGGAATTTCAGATCCAGCAGGTGGAACAAACATGGTTTCGATCACGAATATCGCCGTTGTGGATCATTTGGTAGGAGCTAACACAGCTGTTGGATCAACGGGGATTGATAATCTAACCGGTCTTTGGGCTGATGTTGCGGGAAACACCATTTTAGCAGGAGGGGATGATGCAGAGACTGTTACAGATAGTGCAGTTCCTGTTTTGGCAAGCTCAACACCACCAGACAATTCTTCCAGTGCAAGTACAACAGCCGATATTGTTCTTACTTTTTCGGAAGACATTCAGGTAGGTACAGGTAACATTACCTTGAATGATGTTACTGGTGTTTCAACTGTCCAGGTTTTTGATGTTACAACTGATGTCACTTTTGGGACAAATACGATTACGATAAATCCAACATCAGATTTAACGCTACTTAATGAATATGCAATCCAGGTAGATGCCACAGCAGTGGATGAGCAAGGCAACGCAGCTAACTCATATGCTGGTATTAACAATGACGATGATTTGGATTTTATCCCCAATAACATACAACCGAATGATTGCGGGCATGATTATACTACAACACCAACGGGAGAGAGTAGCAATGGAAACCTAAGCCCCTCCTTTTGCAATTTTGAACCTGCATCTGTATCAAGTCTTGCTGATACTGAAGGAGAGGCAGTCTCTGTGTTTTATTTCAACGTGGTGAACGGTAGTGATGGTCATGAAAACATGACGAGTATAACAATTGAAAATGGGAATACTGATATTGATTGGAGAGACGTAATTGCAGGTGCTCAATTAATTAATGAAGATGGGGCCATCCCCCGAAATAATTCCGATGATGAAATTATGCCAACAATTGGTGCAAATAGTTTGGCATGGACAGGTATAGATGCTGACAACGGTGGAGGTGATTGGGGTGATTTGGCAGGGAATGATGACAAAGCGAATGGGTATGAATTTGCTTTAAGGGTTTGGTTTAAAACTGATTTGGAAGGTGAGGCAGTTGACATTGATGGGAAAAACTTGGTTTTCACACTTAATACAGGAAACTTTTCAGGCGTTGATCGGGTATTTACGGGAACAAATTACCAGAACCAATCTGGCACTAACATATCAAGTGGAAACATCACTTTTAATGTCGTAGCCACCCACTACAATTTTGGAGTATCTGGCTCTGTTCCTACTGACACAGATCAAAATTCAGTGATGAATACTGTCCAGCTTCAAGCCACTGATATTAATGGCAGTAGAGATCTAGGTTATACTACAACAGATGCAGTAACAATCACCTCTTCTGGGGCGGCTAATCCAGCACCTACCGCTTCAGTTTGGACTGCTGGATTGGCTACTGTAAGTGATATTATTCATATTGCTGGAGGGGTAGGTCTCACATTGGGAACGTCAGGCGGTGCGCTGGTAAATACGTTTTTGAGTAATAATGCAGCACTCCCAAATTCTGGAGCCTTGGCAGCTACCTTCACTATTAATCCTGATAACACACCACCGGTTGTCACTTCAATTACGCCGAACATATCAACAACCATATCTGACTCCGACGTAGGATCTAACACCTTCACCGTTACTGTCTTGTACAATGAGAGCTTAGATGGAATTACCAATCCAACGATAGCATTTTCGCCAGATGTAGCGGGCAGTGGCGATATTGTTTTTCAAAGCGGTGCCTTTGCTTCTAATGTAAACGTGAATGATACGTACATCGCTACTTACGATGTAGTTGATAACAATCTAAACCAAGGAGATATCGACATATCTTCGAACGGAGCAGTTGACGCCGCTGGTCCCAATACGCAAACTGCGGCGGGAACGGAGGTAGATGAATTTAGCATTGATACTGAAAACCCAACCATTGCGATCACTACGCCAGTGTCGGGAGATGATCGCGTAAACGCTGCAGAGGATAATACGTTGGTAGTAAGCGGGACAACCACGCTTACTGAGAATGGGAGAATAGTAACAGTGACGTTCACAGACGGTTCTTTCAATACAGTAGTCGTTACAGGACCGGTTACTTCAAACAGTTGGGTAGCATCAGCCGCTGATATTTCTGGACTTGACGAAGGTACAATTACCGTTGATGCAGATGTTAGTGACCTTGCTGGAAATGCTGCAACTACCGCTACCGCTAACATTGAACTTGATCAGACACCTCCTACAGTAGCAATCAATACCCCGATTGAGGTTGATGATATTGTAAACTCCGTTGAAGACAATACAGTTTCGGTGAGCGGAAGTGCCACTGGAGCTAATGGTGAAATAGTAACTGTCACTTTCACGGATGGTTCGTTTGCTACTGTAGTAACAACCGGACTTGTTGCTGCTGGCATTTGGACAGCAGCTGATGCAGATATAAGTGGACTAGATGAAGGAACTATTTCTGTTGATGCGGATGTAGACGACCTTGCTGATAACCCTGCCACCACCGCCAGCGTCAACATTACGTTAGATAATACTGCATCCATTGCAATTAACACACCAATTACAACTGATGATATAATAAATGCTAGTGAAGATGGTGCGTTGGTGATCTCTGGAACGACTGCAAGCGTCGAAGATGCACAGATCGTAACTGTAACTTTTACAGATCAATCATTTAATACAGTAGTTGTGAATGGACCAGTGACCGGAGGTACGTGGTTAGCAAGTGCAGCGGACATAAGCGGGCTGGATGAAGGTGCTATTACAGTTACAGCTGATGTGACTGATGCCGTGGGAAATGTAGCAGTACAAGCAAGCGAAAGTATCACCCTAGATCAGACAGCACCTACGGTTCTCATTGATACACCAATCTCAATAGATGATAGAGTAAATGCAGCTGAAGATGGTAATGTGGTTGTGAGCGGAACTACCACCTTGACGGAGGATAACCAGATGGTTACCGTGACCTTTGATGATACGTTCACGCAGATTGTCGTAATGGGTACTGTTACAGGCAACATATGGACAGCTGCAGGTGCCGACATTACGACATTAGTTGAAGGTTCGATTACAGTTACCGCTGATGTAACAGATTTAGCTGGCAACCCAGCAGTTCAGGCGAGTGAAGCAATTACACTTGACCAAACACCGCCTACGGTTGTCATCGACACACCAATTTCAGGAGATGATCTAGTGAATGCAGCAGAAGACGGAGCACTTGTTGTAAGCGGAACTACGACGTTGACAGAAGATAACCAAATGGTCACTGTGACCTTTGATGATACATTTACCCAAATTGTTGTGATGGGTACAGTTACAGCCAATATTTGGTCAGCTGCAGCTGCAGATATTAGTGGTTTGAATGAAGGACTAATTACCGTTACAGCAGATGTTGATGACTTGGCTGGAAACCCGGCAACGCAGGATTCTCACCCTATTACGCTGGATCAAACAGCCACGATCGCTATCGATGTACCCATCACAGCGGACAATATTGTCAATGGGGTAGAAGATGATGCATTGGTTATTACAGGAACAACCGTTGGCGTGGAGGACAATCAAATGGTGACGGTTACGTTTGACAATACAATCGATGCACCAATCGTGCGAATGGCGACAGTTACATCCAATATATGGTCTTCTGCCGCAGCTGACCTCGGCGGTTTCGTAGATGGGACAGTTAACTTAACCGCAGATGTAAGCGATTTAGCTGGAAATGCTGCGGTGCAGGCAGCGACAACATTTACTTCAGATAAGTTCCCGCCGACTGTTACCACCGGAAATATCATAATAACAACGTCCGGTACAGGCTCTGGCGTTCCATCTGCATTTTTGGTAGGTGACGTGGTTACTGCGCAGTGGGATAACACAGCAACTGGAGATAACAATGGTGACGTAAATACGGTAACCATTGATTTTGATGAATTTGGAGGACCCACAGGAGTAACAGCAGTAAATACGGCAAATGTATGGGAAGCAAGTTATACAGTGCTACCAGGAACTGATGATGGGACACTTCGTAACGTAACCATCAATGCGACAGATCTTGGAGGCAACTTGACCTCGCAAGCAGGTGTTGATGATGAGTCGGTAGATAACCAATTACCTGTAGTTACTGGAGGTAATATTACAATTGGCGGAATTGCAAATGGTGACGGAGGTGAGTACATACCCGGAGACCAGGTCACTATTTCATGGAATAATGGTGGGGGTGGAGATAATAACCCAGATATAGCTAGTGTAGATATTGATTTTTCAGCTTTTGGTGGAGCGGTTGAAAGTGCTAGCCAAAGTCTGAATACTTGGTCATTTGTTTACACCATTGTAGCGGGATCCGTTGATGCAAGTGGACTGTCCGGCACAGTTACTGCCAATGATGATGCTGGAAACCCTAGCGCAACCGTGGCGAGCCCAACAATTGCGGTAGATAATGAATTACCTGTGGTGACTCCGGTCAATATAGCAATATCTGGATCAGGAGGTGTAAGTGGGGAGTACATTATTGGAGATGTTGTCACAGCTACCTGGAATAATACAGGTGGTGGCAACAATAATACGGATATTACAGGAGGTGCATCAGATGTAAGTATGGATTTTTCAGAGTTTGGTGGCGGCATTGTGGCAGCCTCAAATTCGAGCCAAACATGGACAGCAACTTACACTATTCTCAGTGGCGGCATTGATGCGGAAAATGACAAAAATGTTTTCGTGACAGTTACTGATGATGCCAGCAACCAGACGACCCAGGAAGATGACGCTAGTGTTGTTGTTGATAACCAACGCCCAAGTGCAGCAGTGCAACCAGATTTAATAGCAGGAGATGATCTAGGAACTTCTTCTATTGACAATATCACAAGTGAGGCACAGCCTTCGTTTGTTGGTGCCGCAGGTACGGCTGTCGCTTCCAGACCCGTCTTTCTCTATTCAGATCAGCCTGCTCCGAACACCAGACTTGATGCAGGTGTGGTTACAGCTTTTGCCGATGGAAGCTGGACAGTAGACATTGCAGCAACGTTAGCTTCCGATCTTACAAACGACGTTGTACATAATATCGAGTTCACCACATTTGACCCTGCAGGAAACGAAAGTCTACGTAGCCCCGCGTTGGTTTATGAACATGTTTCCCCACCTACTATTGTTAGCTCTCAATGGTTAGACAGCGATGCTGATGGTGATGTTGATGAGCTGGAAATATTGTTCGACAAGGCAGTGGACATTGTTGATGACGATGCTGAGAACCCATTTCCTTCACTTACTTTTTCAGGTAGTGCCGCCTTCCTAAACACGGATTTTGATCAAACAAATCAGGTCACTGTCAACCTTGCAATAGATCCTGCCACAACGCCAGGCACCGCAAACCCTGGTGATATTGTCACGTATAGCACAGCATTTAATTCTGTAATTAGATCAACCAATGGTGGAATTGAAGTTTTAAATGCCGAAAATGACACACCTACGGACGGAGCTAACCCCGTTATTGTTAACTCAATATCACTTGACACAGACTTAGACGGGGATACTGACGAAATTGAAATTGAGCTTAGTGAGGTAGTGAATGATGGGCCGTTTAACGCATCTGACTTTGATGTCACATCACCAAATGGAACTGAGTCGCTTGATAATTTCTTTACTGATGTGGATGATCTTACGGTCGATGCAGGATCAAATGATGAGTTTGTCCGATTCACCTTTGGAGGAGGGGCTGCTACTGGTACAGGTGTTTTTGATATTACGTATAATGCCGCAACGATCGTAGATGGAAATGCCAATCCGCTATTAGCTACTAATGTTGTATTGGTTGATGGAGCTGCACCAAGAGTTGAACTTGCGACTGGCTTAACTCCAGCTGATGACTCACCATCCATAACAGTGGTTAATCAACTCTCTGTTCAGTTCTCGGAAGCCGTATCTGGTGTAGCAGGAAGAAATGTGACGGTTGTGCAGGTCATTCCGCCAGCTACTGATGTTTTGGACGCAAACCTCAATAGTGATGTGGATGACACAAACCCAAGCGGTCTTGTCGACCTTGACGTAACGGGTTTTCTTGTGAGCGGAACTGACTATTATGTGTTTATGGATCCAGGGACTTTCGTGGATGGAAATAACAATGTAAATGAGGATCAGTTTAATTCAAGCACAAATTGGAATTTTACAACCAATAGTTTGACTTCCGTTAGTAGCACTACTCCAGTTAGTGCAGTAAGTATTGAACTCAATTTGAACGCTAGTCCTGTTGCGATTAATGTAGATGCTGCAAGTGTAGACTTTACAGTGACAGATGGTTTAGGAACGACGTTTACTGTAGACGCTTTAACAGCACCGGGCACCAATCGATTAGAATTGTCCTTTGATGATAATGGAATCACTCCAGATTTAACCAATGCGGCAGGTGATTTGACCATTAATTTTGACGGAGTTGTTGGGGGTGGAGGTACCACAGAGGTTGACGCTGGTACGTTTGGAGACTTAATTGACTTTTCAGGTTTAGTGGTTGATTTTGATGTAACGAGCCCGACCATTGCCTCCGCTACAGTTACCAATGATAATCTGATTACATTAACATATGCAGGAGCCGAGCCTGTTCAGCTCACTGGTGTTACGGGCGCCGACTTTGTGGTGCAGGATGGCTTTGGAAATATTTACCCGGTGACAAGTGTTACAGATGGGGTGGCAAATGATGAATTTATTCTTCTAAACTTCACGGGAGGAGGTTTAATGTCAGCTCCAGTTTCTCCGATAGGTGACATTCAAATTGACTACACGAATGCAGGTGGGATTTCAGATTTTGGAGGAAATACATCTATAACTCAAAGTGTTTCAATAGATACAGACGGGACAATTCCAACGTTAGATGGAATTACCACTACAGGCACAACGCAGATAAACCTCGACATAAGTGAGGTTGTTGGAATTCAGTCTGCGTCTCCAGCTACAGATTTCACCCTGCTTGATGGTGCGCTTAACTCGTTTGCTGTAACCGTGCTTTCTGATGCTGCTACAGGAGATGATATTCTCGAACTAACAGTCGTGGATTGGTCTACAGCCATTGGTGATTTGACACTCTCATACACAGCAAGTGGAACGCAAATAAGTGATTTTGGAGGTCAGAATCTTGGAAATTTTTCGGGGATTCCAATTGAATTTGATAATACACAACCGTCAATTGTTAGCGCGGTTTTGATTAGTAACACACAGATTGATGTGACGTTTGATGAGCCTATTCAAATGTCGGCATCAACATCACTTTCAGTTACTGATGAAAGTGGAGCTGTTTTTACCATTGGTGGGTTCACTGACACAACTCCATTTGACGACACGATAGAGCTTACTTTTGGTGATTTAAGTACAGCGCTAGGTGATATAATTGTTAGCTATAACCCTGGAGCAAATGAGGTTACAGATTTCGGAACACCTGTAAACGTTGGATTAATGAGTTCTGCGATAATTGATTTGACCTTTTCAGCAACACCATTTATTACTGAAAATGCAACCCCGTTAGCAGAGGACAATGCCATTACCGACCTTGCAATGTACAGAGCTCCTACAAGTGGAGCTGCAGCTTCAGCAATCGTTCCTTTTTCAATCACCCCATCCATCGACAATGGTACGACAACGATTAAAGTATATAGGCAAAACAATGACCTGTCCGATGAAGTAGTTGGCGCGCAGCGGGCTGCTGGATCTTTCGGACCATACTCTCCAGATCTAGCTACCTTGATGGGTGACGATATCACGGACTGGACAACCCAGGATGCGAACGGAGTGTTTACTTTTTACATCACAGAGACCGCCGAGGGGGGTACTCCAAGTGAAAGTCCGGCAGTGGAATATTCAATTGCCCTATTGGATGATCTGGCCAATACTGCGGCAGAAACTAATTTTAGCCAATCTGATGAAGTTGGAACATCAATAGGGTTCAATGGTTTTGCTGGTATGGATTATCTGTTCGCAGGTGATGGCCTTGATGATATTACGTACGGGGGAACTCCATCTGCTCGCTTCGTGCCAATTGCTGCAGGCGATGGGGGACATCAGATTACAATTAACATTGAAAATCAGGTATCGAATGTTGACGCAACTTTTTTACCTTCAGAGTATTTTTTCACCGTGACCACAACTTCGAACGTTTTTGCAGATGGACAGGGATTTGGATTTGGTCAAACAGATGGGGCAACGGCAATTGCGTTTAATGCTAATCCTGGCAATCTGGATATCGGAGAAGGCTTACCTGCCGATCCAGCAAACCCAGATTTTCATGATATTGAAGTGTACTACATTCAGGACGGTTCGATCCTTACTACCATTGGAAATGCTGGTGGATTTTTCAATCCATTTGGTGGTAATATTGGAGGAGGTGAAACTTTTGGAAGTGTATTGGTATATGACGGAGATGCCTCCATTGCCGCACCAATAAATCGATTTGATGGCGCAAATCCTACATACGTAGTGGATGAATGGACGTTTGATCCATCGGTCTTCAATGCACTAGTTATTGCTGGTAAGAATGAAATAGACACATTATTGTTTGTGAGTTTAGCAAAAGCGGATAATGGCAGTGGAGCCCTGACGCAAATAAACTTTGAGCGAGTCTTCTTGTTTCCTGATCCGACCGTTACTATCGTCGATAATGGCATTGTTGCTTTTTGTGAGGACGATGATTCATTCACATTCGAAGCACAAATACAGACGTACACAAATACAGCAGAATCCCTTGGCGGATTAGACACTACTGGATTGATCCAAAATGGGTATGTGTTGGAGTATGCTGCCACAAGTGCATTTGCTCCGATTCTAAACACGGTGGATTATACTGGAGTCACAAATTTCTTTGATCCACAAGATCCTGACGGCGATGCTAATGTAGTTGAGGATGAGACTGGGTGGTACCGAATCACCTATACTTCGCTACCACAAACTGATGGAAATACCATCGGATCCGATACTTGGGAATTCGAACTTGTACAAGTTGCGACTGCACCTGCTCTGGATGTTGCTTCAACAGGATTGAACAATAATGGTGGATTTAGTGACAATGGAACACCTGGTGACGTAACAGATGACTTCTATGTTTTCGAATTCTGCAGTGGTGATGTAGTACCTAATATTCCAATCGATGTGGTGACCACTCAAGCAGATCCGGTGCCAGGTGTTACAAATACTGAGTACAATTGGTACAATAGCGATGGTTCTGTAATTGAGCAGGGTGTTGCGACATTGCTCGCAGATGATGAGCAGTTGTTCACAGGAGGTACAAACACACCTACAGGAAACATCACCAAAGAATTCTATGTTACACGAAACCTGTTAGGTTGCGAGTCTGATTCAATTCCGATTACAATTCGTATCATTGACATTCCTGATGAGCCTAGTATTAGTCTGGTGGATAATGTGGCGAATAGCAAGGCTCAAAACATCTTTGAGGACAATGGTGATTATTACTTCGAATATTGTGCAGCGCAAGGAGCTACGATCACCTACGATATGCTAAACATTTCGTCAGATTTGGAAGACGTCTTAAACAGAGACTTTATTGAAAGAAGATCTTACTTCGCACTTTACAATACCGAATTTGCATTATATGGAGATACTATCGGTATTGTCAGCTATGGTGCAGGCCCTGGTTTTGCGGTGGACCTCGCTGCTAAGATTGGTGCATCAACGACTGCTGCAGGTACTGCAAATGGAATTGTCACGCAGGATTTTTGGATTTCTAAAATAGTGGCTGATTCTACGATATTTGATGGAGGGACTTTTACTGGCTGTGAGAGCTCAGACAGAACCAAGGTAACAGTAGCGATCTACACAAATCCTGATATTCCAGCATTAGATTCCTATACGGGAAGCCATCAGGATGTAGGAGGAATAGTTAACTACTACATGTGTGAAGATGAAACATTCCCTTTTGTTGGTTTCCAACCACCAACTTCTGCAGTTAACACAGAATTTGAGTGGTATACAGATGCAGCCTTGACGGATAGAATAAACACGGCGAATAGTACGGGACAGGTGCTGTCAGTTAATGACCTTATATCACATACAGATCCTGGTGGAAATTTCAGTTCGAGCACTGCGAATACCTACACGTATTACACACGATTGGTGTCTAACCTCAATGGAGACTCACAGTTCACTGGATGTGAGGGACCTTCAAGACAAGTAAATATTACGGTTTTCCCACTCGTGACAAAACCGATCGTAACCGTAGATCCAGCTGCTTTAAATACACCGGTTGCTAGTGAAGCAAATTTTGAACATGTGTTTAGCTTCTGTGTGGATGCCGCAACTGGACTTTCGCAGTCCACCTTGTTTGAGGTTAATAACCTAACTCCACCAGCATCTGGCCTTACAGAAGCACTTCAGTGGTTCGAGGCTGATCAAAATGGTACAATCATCATTGGTTCACAAATAGACGAGGCTGATAATGCAAATGGTAATGATGTTAGTGCGTTTGATTTGAAAATTCAAGGAACCTTGAATGATGAGTTCTATTTTGCGGTTCTTTACAATACGGAGCAAATAGATGCTTTTCCAGCATGGCCTGGTTGTGTCAATTCCTTTGACACAACGTTTGTAAAAGTCGTTGTAAGCACGTTCCCAGACACCCAGTACTCATTTAGCGGTATTACGGCAGGGGAGATGACTACCTTTGATTTCTTTGATCCGAATGGTTCCTCGATTTTGCCAAACGGAGTGGATTTTGTTGTTACTGCCGTCGGTGGATCAACTCCAGAGTTTACACATCAAGCTAGTGATCTAACCTCATTTCAACACAGCTTCTCAGCTCCAGGAACATATGAAGGAACGCTCTCCATTGAGACGCAAGCTGGTTGTATTTCCACAGTGACCAGACGATTCCAGATTCTAGAGAAAATAACTATAGTAGGATCTTATTCACAGGATTTTGATGGATCAGACGCTGGTGGATGGTTTGAAGAATTCCAATTAGATGGAGGAATACTTGGTAGCCTGGCAGCTGGAGATACTACAAGAATTTCTTCATGGCAACATGGGGTACCTGCTGGAACCAACATTAATGGCACCTATAATGGAGTTGGTAGTGCTTGGTCTACAACTGGAACGACAGCATTTGACGTTGACGTGGATGATCCAAATAATGCCATTCTAACAAATTCAGGCTCCTATGTTGGAGGCGAACAGTCGTTCGTTTATTCTCCAGCCTTTGATATATCTGGACTGTTGAATCCAGCAATTCTGATGAGAACATTTAGAGATTTCGATGGAATCAAAGATGGTGTCGTCTTCCAGTTCTCTGACGATGATGGTGTAACGTGGAATACATTAGGTGACTATGATATTAATCTGGAGTTCCCTTCTTCTGGCCAAGATTGGTACAATAACAGTGCTATTTCTAGTGCTCCAGGTAACGGAGGTATCAATGGCGGAACTGGCTTTAATCCGAATCGAGTAGGATGGGCAGATCAGGATGTTCCAGCCGAGGGCTGGGTTGAAAGTACACATGCATTGACCATTCCTGACAGAAGTAATATCAGATTCAGATTTGCCCTAGGAGCATCAGGAGCGTTCAGCGATACAAAATCAGGAAACGGTTTTGGCTTTGACGGAATGGAGATTTTTGATCTTGGAAGAACCGTATTAATTGAACAATTTTCATCTTCGCTTTCCAGCAATAGCAAGTCAATTAATGACACGTTCCTAGATCCAAATCCGCAAATTGGTATAGATGACGACCAAGTAATGTGGCTTAACTATTTCACCGACTTTGCAAATGACGAAACAAGAGTAGACCCGGTAAATGCTAGGAATACAGTGGCTCCTGGTGCAAGAGCAACGTACTACGGAGTTGACAATGTGCCTAAGTCTGTTGTAGATGGCGATTTGTTTGTGCAGAAGTCTCCTAGTACAAGGAGTTGGGCAACCAATGATGTAAACATTGCTGCGCTTGCTCCTGCATTCTTTGAATTTCCTGCAATTAGTAACACCTCAACGGATCCAGGAGTACTATCTATCGATGTCTCTTTTACTTCGCAAAGCACCAAATCAAATGCTGATTTCTCCTTTGTTCTTGCCATCGTTGAGCGAAGGGTTGCGGCTGCAGACTTTGGTGGGATTGGAGTATACACCGCAAGCACAGATACGTTGAGAAACGTTGTTAGAATCTTACTTCCTGGGCCAGCTGGTTGGAACTATGTTGGTAACGTTGACAGTGATCCGACGGGTAATCCTGATGAAAGTGTATTTTCTTACTCTGTTGACTGGACAATTGATAATGTGTATGATGCTAGCCAGCTTCGGATCATTGCTTTTGCTCAAGACAACGATACAAGAGAAATACTCCAATCTGGATACCTCGATGTGCCAACGTCAACCGAATCAATACTTGGGTTGACGGATCTCAATAAATTGTCCGTTTATCCAAATCCAAGTGATGAGTGGATAAATGTTGAATTTGGAAGCCCTGTTGCTGTCGATAGTGAGTGGATTCTTTATGATCAATCTGGCAAGAAAGTGTTGGGAGATAGAATTGAGAAAGGAGTTGGATTGCTCAAGATTGACTCTAAGGAACTTCCATCTGGAATGTACTTTATCAATATCTTTAGCGACGAAAATCACATGAAAGTGGCCCGTGTGATTATCTCACACTAGAAAAAATTTAAGTAAACAAAAAAAACCTGCATCGTTTGATGCAGGTTTTTTTATTTGATCAAGCGAGGTATCTACACTACCACGTTTACTATTTTCTTGGGAACTACAATTACTTTCCTTGCACTCTTACCATCAAGCCACTTCTGTACTACATCGTTGGCAAGTACTTCTTTCTCAATCAAATCACTTGCTGTGTCAGTGGGAAAGCTAATTTTCACTCGCATCTTTCCGTTGATCGATACAGGGTACTCAAATGAATCTTCTGTTAAATACTCCTCATTGAACTCAGGGTAAGAGCTTCCAACGATCGATTCTGAATTTCCCAGCATATGCCACAACTCTTCACAGATATGTGGTGCGTAGGGGGAGAGGGCAATGGTTAATGGCTCCAAAACTTGCTTTTTCTGACACTTGAGTGCGGAGAGCTCATTCACTGCGATCATGAACGTACTCACCGAAGTATTGAGCGATAATTTATCAACATCATCTTCAATTTTCTTAATTACTTGGTGCAGCACTTTCAACTCTTTGTTGGTTGGTTCATCTTCCGAAATCGAAAACTCATCCTGCTCATGAAACAGTGACCAGAACTTCTTCAAGAATTTGAAAACCCCCTCTATTCCGTTTGTGTTCCATGGCTTACTTGCTTCGATTGGACCTAGAAACATTTCGTACATCCTGAGTGTATCCGCACCGTACTTGGTGATCAGAGCATCGGGGTTTACAACGTTGTACTTTCCTTTGGACATTTTCTCAACTTCCCAACCGCATTTGTAAACACCATCTTCCAATTCGAACGTGGCGTCCTGCGCATCTATTCTTGACTTTTTGAATCCCTCGATGTCCAATATATCATTCTTAACGAGGCTGATATCTACATGAATGGTTGATACCTCATACTTGTCTTTCAATCCTAAGGAGACAAATTTGTTCTCTCCTTTTACTCTGTAAGCAAAGCTTGATCTTCCTTGAATCATTCCCTGATTGATCAATTTCTGGAAGGGCTCTTTTGTGGATACATGCCCTTGGTCAAACAGGAATTTATGCCAGAACCTTGCATAGAGCAGATGGAGTACTGCGTGCTCCGCTCCACCAATGTAGAAATCAACATTCATCCAGTACTTTTCTTTGGCTGAATCGACAAATGCCTTGCTGTTTTCATTGTCCAAATACCGTAGATAGTACCAGCAACTGCCTCCCCACTGAGGCATCGTATTCGTCTCTCTTTTTGCAGGACCATCACATGTAGGGCACGTGGTATTGACCCAGTCGGTCGCATGGGCCAACGGAGATTGCCCATCTTCGGTTGGTAGGTAGGATTCCACCTCAGGTAGAACCAACGGGAGTTGATCTTCTGGAAGTGGAACTGTTCCGCATTTCTCACAGTGAACGATTGGGATAGGTTCGCCCCAATAGCGCTGACGGCTAAATATCCAATCCCTTAGTTTATAGTTTGTTGCTCCTTTTCCATTGCCTTCTTTTTCCAACTTGTCGATGATGACTCCTTGAAAGGCTTTACTATCTGATCCGTTAAACTCGGCTGAGTTAACAATAATCCCGTGCCCGGTAAAAGGCTCATCCAGATCTTCAGATTCGCTTCCATCTTTCGAAACAACCTGTACTATGGGTAAGTCAAATTTCTTTGCAAATTCGAAGTCTCTCTCGTCTCCACCAGGCACGGCCATAATAGCTCCGGTTCCATAGGAGATCAATACATAGTCTGAAATCCATATTGGGATCTCTTCACCATTTACTGGATTGATGGCTTTGGCTCCCGTGAAGACTCCTGTTTTGGACTTATCCAATTCGGTTCTCTCAAGGTCACTTTTTAGACTTGCTTGTGCTATGTATTGATTTACTTCAAGTTTTTGCTCTTCTGAGCAGATTTCCTGAACCAAGGAATGCTCTGGTGCAATGACCATGTAAGTCGCTCCAAAGATGGTATCAGGACGAGTGGTGTAGATTTTTATTGCGCTGTCCGTACCCTTGATCTTAAAATCGATCTCAGCGCCCTTGCTTTTCCCAATCCAATTGCTTTGTGACAATTTGATAGATTCTGGCCAATCCAATCCATCCAGATCTTCGAGCAAACGATCTGCGTAGTCCGTAATTTTGAGCACCCATTGCTTGAGTTTTCTTCTTGTCACCGGGTTTCCACATCGCTCGCAGCAACCACTCTTTACTTCTTCATTCGCTAGAACCGCTTTATCATTGGGACACCAGTTGATCATGGAGTCTGCCTCATAGGCGAGTCCAGCTTCATATAGTTTTAGGAAAATCCACTGTGTCCATTTGTAAAAGGAAGGATCACTGGTTCTTACTTCTCGCGACCAATCGTAACTAAATCCTAAACTTGAGAGCTGTTCAATGTATCGACTGATGTTTTGCTCGGTGCTAATAGCAGGATGTTGACCGGTCTTAATCGCGTGTTGTTCAGCAGGAAGTCCAAAAGAATCAAAACCCATAGGGTGAAGAACATTAAAGCCCTTGAGTCTTTTGAACCTTGCGACAATATCAGAGGCTATGTAGCCGAGCGGATGACCAACATGGAGGCCTGTTCCAGAAGGGTATGGAAACATATCTAGTACATAGTACTTAGGTTTGTCGGAGCTATCAGGTACCTTGTAGATATCTTCTTCTTTCCAAAATTTCTGCCATTTTTGCTCTATCTCCTGAAAGCTATACCCTGCCATATTTGCGAATTCAAATTTTAAGCTCGCAAAGGTAAAATAAGGTTGCTAAGAATTAACTACTGAATGGAAACCCTTTTATTTTGATGCTGTCTTTACTGCAAACACTTTAGGATCAATACAAAATGAAAAGACTAATAATCATAATCGGAATATTGACAGGCGCATTTACCGTACTAGCTCAAGAGCCTGACACTGTTCAAGTGCCGCAAAAACAAATACCTACTGACACAACTACACAAGTAGAACCAAAAGTGGAAGAGGCTACTAATGATTCGCCAAAGATCATTTACTATCAAAGCACTGAGCCTGATCGTCAGAAGCGACGTAGGCAGGATATCAAAACATTGAGTGGTTCTATGAGCCATAGTGGTGGTTTTGGAGCACTCTCTTTTAGAAGCACAAAATTTAGGGACGAATCGTTAGTCATGGGAGGCCTGCGAGGAGGTTGGATCATCAACAGAACACTAGGAATTGGAATAGAAGGTCATGGTATTATACCAACAGCGAAATTCATGGATATTGATTCGCTCAATGAAGTCAACATCCTTGGTGGGTATGGAGGTATGTTTCTTGAGTTAATTTTCTTTTCAAATGAGGTTGTACATGTGACGTTTCCAGTTTCTGGAGGAGCCGGTTGGCTAGGCTATCATCTCGTCTCGGAGGATAACACGATGCCTTTTCCATCTGACAAAGAAGTTGACGGTGATGTCTTCTGGTATGTGGAGCCTGGGGCTAATCTAGAGTTTAACATCAGTAGAAATTTCAGATTAGATTTTGGGGTGAGTAAAAGGTTTACTCAAGACCTCGAGCTGATAAATACCAAAGCAGATGCATTTGACAATTTGAACTACTATATCACCCTCAAAATAGGAGGATTCTAAAGACTATATTTATTTTGGTTCACTCACGAAGTAAGCCCACCTGTTTTTGGTGGGCTTTTTCATTTGAAAATGCCGACGAACATTTAGTGTTCATTATTGATCACCTTTGATTCGTGAGTAGCCTCTAATATACTGTTAATCAGTGATTTAACTTGTTTGGCACTTTTTGTGGTTCTAATTATCAAAATCAAAACACATGCTGACACCTATCAAGCTGTTCCTCCGATCAATCAAAAGACAAAAGCTGTTTTCATTCATCAACATCCTCGGTTTAACTGTTGGATTTCTCTGCACCACGCTGATCTACCTCTATGTTAAGAATGAAACGTCGTATGATCAATTTCACGAGAATGGTGATCGAATTTATAGAGTGAATCAGACTTTTATTTGGGGGGAGGATGATTCAAATATCTTTTCTTCTACTGGTCCTGGTGTTGCACATGCGATTTCGCTAGACATACCAGAAGCGGAGCAAGTGGTTAGAGTGCATACTCCTGAATTGATGCCATTGAGACTTGTTGAAGGGTCGGAGGAGAAGTTTTTTCATGATGAAAATGTGCTTGCTGCGGATTCGAATTTCCTGAAGGTATTTTCGTACCCATTGAAGTACGGCGATAGGAATACAGCACTACTTTATCCAAATTCAGTAATTATCTCCGAGGAAGCAGCAGCAAGATACTTTGGTGATGTAAATCCAGTTGGGGAACTTCTAGACCTGGGAGGGGGAGAAATTCGAGAAACGTTTAAGGTAACTGGCGTTGTAACCGAGCTTCAAGAAAATTCCTACATCGAATTTGACCTGATGATTTCACTGAATAGTATTGACAGAATCAGTAGATCCAATTGGAGCTGGATGTGGACAACCTTCGAGACATTTATTGTCTTGAACGATCAGGCTAATCCGAAAGATGTTCAAGGCAAGCTGAGTTTGCTACCAAAGAAGCATGCGGTAGAGACTCTTGAAGTGATGGGATACACGTACGATGAGTACATCGAATCTGGTAAAGAGTGGAATCTATATTTGCAGCCATTCCAAGACATCCACCTTTATTCTAACAATATTTACAATCGATTGAACACCGTCGGCAATCACAAAATTGTTAAAGCGTTAGGCGGCTCAGCTATCTTTATTATCATTCTTTCCTGCATCAACTTCATCAATTTGTCCACCTCACAGTTCACCACAAAAGCCAAGAACGTTGCCCTCCGAAAAGTACTGGGAAGCGGCAAAGCAGCTCTTCGAAAGATATACCTGACAGAAGCATTTATGTACGGTGCAATGTCCGCCATCATAAGTTTGGGTTTGTTGTTTTACGTGTTGCCGTTTTTTAACACGATGGTGGGACTTGATTTGTCCTTTTCTCCCATTCAAGATCCTGGTATCCTCCTTTTTCTACTGGCTATTATTGGCTCTGTGACCTTACTTTCTGGTCTTTATCCAGCCATTTTCTTTTCTGCTTTCAAGCCAATTTCTGCCATGAGAGGGGAGTTGAAAACAGGGAACAAGGGTGCTGGCCTACGAAGCGGGATGATGGTGGTCCAGTATGTTTTGTCACTGTTGCTAATCATCTGCTCCGGGGTTGTTTATCAGCAATTGAAGTATGTCTACAATGCCGATCTTGGTTTTAAGAAGGATCAGGTGATCACGGTAGATAATGTCCATTGGATGAATTCTTCCAACGAGTTTGCTGAGGAGTTAAGAAAGATTGAGGGAGTGAATGCTGCAGCCCTGTGCGATGCGACTCCACTATTGGTATATAATGGTGATCAGTTCATGCCTGACAAAACTGATGGGGGTTCAGTCGCTCTCAATTATACACTGGGTGATGAGAATTACATTCCCTTGCTAGAACTAGAAATGGTAGTGGGTAGAAATTTTGATCGATCATTTGCTGATGATGTCAACGGAATAGTATTAAATGAAAGCGCAGCGATGAGCATTGGTTGGAGCCTGGATGAAAGCATCCTGAACAAGAAAATTTCAAATTGGAGTGGGACATACCACGTGATTGGAGTGGTAAGAGATTTCAATTATTGGGCCTTGTCCGCAATCGAACCGTTTGCAATTTTCCATGATGAATCAAATGCGCAGGGAGGGAGACCAATTTCAAGAGTTGCTGTCAGCTTAGAGGTGAATTCTTCTGCTGAGGTCAATGAGATTATGGCTAGTCTGGAAACAAAATGGAATGAATTTTTACCAAATAGACCGTTTGAATACACGATTCTTGATCAGGTATTTGAATCCAGCTACGAAAGCGAAAATCGTTTTGGAAATGTCCTGACTATGTTTACTTCATTGACCTTGGTAATTGCTGGTCTCGGTTTATTAGGGATGGTCATTTTCACCATCGAGCAGAAGACAAAAGAGATCGGCATTCGTAAAGTTTTAGGAGCATCAATGCTGGGTATAGCGTCCTTGTTTACAAGCGGGTATATTAAGTTGTTGTGTGTTGCCTTTTTGATTGCCGTTCCACTTGGCTACTATTTGATGCAGCAGTGGTTGTTTGATTTTGAATATCGAATTACAATTTCACCGATGATTTTTGTAGTAGCTGGGGGATCTTTGCTGTTCATTTCAATAGCAATTTCATCGTACCATTCAATTAAGGCCTCGCTGCTGAATCCAGCTGAAGTCCTGAAAGATGAATAGATAGCTACTTATCGGCAGCTTTAAGGGCCTCTAATGCTGTGGAAACATGTTTGGTAGGTTGCGTAGTGGATGAGAAAATATCTATCACAAAACCCTTCTTATCAATAATGAAGGTCACACGACCCGGAAGAAGCCCTAGGACACTTCGCTTTACTCCAAAAGCCTTTTCAGCAATTTTTTGATTATCACTTAGCAAAATGAAAGGTAGTCGACGTTTCTCCACCACCTGTTTGTGAGAGGAGGTGCTATCCCCGCTGATGCCGATTACGTCAGCGCCTAACTCCACAAATTCTTCATAGCTATCTCGAAAGGAACAGGCTTCGAGCGTACATCCTGGGGTGTTGTTTTTTGGATAGAAATAGATCACCATTGCTTTCCGTCCAACAGAGGCTCGGAGTGAGATATTTTCACCATCCTGATCTACTAATTCAACATCTGGTATTTGATCACCGATTTTTAGCACCCTTTTTTTTTATGGATAACAGCAGTAAGGGCAGTATTGTTAGGTCTACCAAAAGCGCAATCAAAAGCGAGAGACTTACAAATAGACCTAAGTAGTAGGTAGCTCCAAATTCAGATAAGAGGAACAAGGAAAACCCAGCGATCATGATGATGGAAGTAATCAGCATCGCACTACCTGCATGGAAAAAGGTTGCTCGGAGTGCTTCATTACGATCAGTAATTTGATTCTTGACGTAATAGCTCATCATATGAATGGTGTCGTCAACCGCAATTCCGAATGCTATCGTGAAAATGATTGCGGTTGTCATTTTTAGGGAAATGCCCAGCCAGCCAAGTACTCCGGCAATGATCAGCAGTGGGACAATATTTGGAATTAGACTGATGATCAGCAGCTTCATTGATTTGAAGTAAAGTCCCAGAATTGTTCCAATGATAAGAATTGCAATGAATAAGCCAAGCAAGAGATTCTTAGATAGCAGTTCATGACTTTTGTCTATCAAGAAAGTAGTTCCTGTTATTCGGTAGTCAATCTTTGAGTGATCGATGTTTCGTTCAAGGAACTCTAACATCTTTTCATTTCGGACTGTGGTCTCATAGGATCCATATTCTGGAAAAAACCCAACGATGCGGCAGGCGGTTTGATCTTCAGCGATCAGATTTTTTAGTAGATCTGGCTCAATCCTTCGTGTCAGGGATATTGCCTTCTCATAGTTTTTAGCATCATCAGGAAATATGAAATTAGCGTTTAAGCCCCCGTAATTAACTTGGTTCAGATACTTCATTAGAATACTGGGAGAGTGCACTCGTGCGATCGGATACTGATTTGTAAGATATTCTTCGATTTTTAGAATCTCATCCATTACCTCTTTATCCCAAACCTTGAGGGAGCCCTTGGTGTCGATTCTCATCTCATAGGGCTTAGATCCTCCAAGGTAGCTGTCTACGTACTCGAAATTGGATCGTACTTGTGAATCCTTAGGAAGGTCATCAAGCAGGTACGCATTGATTTTTAGTTTGCTGATCCCTGGAACAAGAACCAAGATCATCATAATCATGAAGGCTGCGACTTTTTTTCTGTTGTTCAAGAGAAAATCCTGAAACGATCGAGGAATCTGAATGACCTTTCGATCAGCCTTGACCGGGATGAAAGAAGAGGCAAAAACCCCAAAAGAAAAGGTAATCAGAAATGCAATCAATATTCCACATGCGGCGAATACGCCCAAGATCTGGATAGGCTCTGTATTGATAAGGAGTAGACTTAAGAATCCGATAGCTGTAGTTACAGAAGTCAGCAAGGTCGGAATCCACACGATACTTACTGATTCTTTCAGCCTGTCTACTAAATTGTCTTCTTTCGATTTGTAAATGGCGTTTAGTAAATGAACTGCATCCGACATTGAAGTAAAAAAGATGATTGGAGGCAACAGCGAACTCAGCAGGTTGATTTTGATTCCAAGAAGCCCTATCAATCCAAACAACCAGATCAGCGAAAAGAAGCTTATCAAGAATGGGAGTAGTGCTGTTTTGAAATTCTTAAAAATAAAAAGTAGAATGGACAAACTCAGAATGATCGATCCAATTAAGAATTTGGCAAAGTCGGATTTAATAAGTGCAATGAATTCATTTTGGGCAGTTAGTTTTCCAACCAATCGCACCTTACTTAGACCCATCGTAAACGCCAGATCTTCAATCTCATCTATGAAAATCTTGCTAGTCTCCTGATCTGCAAAGTGAAAATGATTGATGTGAATCAAAAGAGATTTACGATCGTTGCCAAAAGAGTATTGATAAATTGGATTGTCGAAAATTCGTATACTGTCCTGTGTCAGCGCCTCAGGCTTGTTGATGTGCAGAAGTGGAAAGGTGAATAGGCCCGCTGGTCCGTTGACAAGATGTTGCTGAGAGAGTGGTGAAGCAACCCGCGTTACGAATTCTAAGTTCATCAAAGAATCCTCGAATGTCTTAGCCTTTAGTAGAAAATCCTGTTCGAATACTTCAGAAGATTCTAAAATGATAAGCAGAAAATCGTTGTCATAGCCAAACTGCTCTTTATGAATCTCGTAAAATTGGCTATCTGGATCGTTCTTCGGAAAGAATTTCTCGAACTCAAAATCAAAGGAAATGAATTGAAGGTTCCAACCCAAACCTGCAGTGATTATCGCAAAGATCAGGACTGAAATGAGTTTGCCTTTCTTGGAGCTAACCCAGTCAATATATTTATTTAGAATAGGACTCAGGTGATTATCTCTTAAGTTAATTTTACAGTCAAATAACGATCAATTATGCAACAATACCTCAACTTGATGCAACATATCCTAGATGAGGGTGTGGAGAAAAACGATAGAACTGGAACTGGAACTAGAAGTGTCTTTGGCTATCAGATGAGGTTTGATCTTAGCAAAGGGTTTCCTTGCATTACTACAAAAAAATTACACCTTCGCTCGATTATTCATGAACTACTCTGGTTCCTAAAGGGCGATCAGAACATTAAGTACCTAAAAGAGAATGGAGTTTCCATATGGGACGATTGGGCGGATGAAGAAGGAAACCTTGGCCCCGTGTATGGAGTGCAGTGGAGAAGTTGGGAGGCACCGGATGGCCGTAAAATTGATCAAATCAAGAATCTTATTCATGATATAAAAACAAATCCAGACTCTAGAAGGCACATTGTGAGTGCATGGAATGTTGCAGACATCGACAAAATGGCCCTTCCACCTTGTCATACACTTTTCCATTTTTACGTAGCTAATAACAAGCTGAGTTGCCAACTATATCAGCGCAGTGCGGATGTCTTTCTCGGAGTTCCGTTTAATATCGCCTCTTATGCCTTATTTACTATGATGATCGCACAGGCCTGTGGTTTGGAGGCTGGAGACTTTGTGCACACATTTGGTGATGCGCATCTGTATTCCAATCACATGGAGCAGACAGAGCTACAGCTTAGTAGAGAAGTAAGGACACTACCAACGATGAAAATCAATCCTAATGTGAAAGACATCTTTGACTTTACTTATGAAGATTTTGAGCTTGTAAATTACGATCCGCATCCACATATCAAAGGAGCTGTTGCGGTGTAACTTTTTGCTACGTGAAATTGTCTATTAATGTAATCCTGAATCATGGCAGAGCGAAGCGGCATATTTGATATGATTGGACCTGTGATGATTGGTCCCTCAAGTTCGCATACGGCAGGAGTGGTGCGAATTGGACGAGTCGTAAACAGGGTGCTTGGCGCAGTCCCAGATCAAGCAGAAATCATTTTCTACAACTCCTTTGCAAGAACGTACGAAGGTCACGGTAGCGATCGCGCAATTCTGGCAGGTATGATGAATTACAAGACAGACGATAAACGTATAAAAAATGCAATTGATCTAACAAAAGAGGCCGGTCTTTCGTTCAAATTTAGGTCGATCGGTAGTGCCACACTGTATCATCCAAACTCTGTCAATGTAGTTGCAAGTAAGGGCGATAAGAAGGTACAAGTGATGGGTGAAAGTAGAGGAGGGGGAGTGATTAGAATTAAGGAAGTGAATGGCTTTGATTCTAATTTCACGGCAAGCTTACATACGCTTCTGATTGAAGCTGATGATATGAGAGGAAGTATTGCTTTTGTAGCTGATGTTTTGTCTCACGAAGATTGTAATATTGCGACGATGACGGTTTCCAGAAAAGGGAAAAACGATCGCGCTTGTTTGATTTTGGAGATGGATTCCAGGTTGGACGATTTAACGTTAAAGTATATTAAGAAGAGGTCCTGGGTACATGATGTGCTCTACATTCCAGATATTGATAAGTAACCTATGAAACACCTACTCACGATGCTGGCCTTTTGCGCCTGCTTATTTGTTGGCCAAGCGCAGGAGAAGAGAATACTCTCACTAGAAGAGTGCATTTCCATTGCCGTCGAAAATAACCTGTCTGTCCAGAGAAGTCAACTAAACCTTTCAACGGCAAGGGTAAACTTCGAAAATGCCAAAGGACAACGCTATCCGTCCTTGAATGCGAATGGAAATTTTGGATACAATTGGGGACGAGGAATTGACCCGACCACAAATCTGTTTACTACCCAAAGAATTAATTTCAATGGAGTATCAGCAAATAGCTCGCTACCCTTAATTCAAGGCCTTCAGACAACCAACAATATTCGGCAGAGTAAATTGAATGTCGAGGCTAGTGAACTCGATGTAAAAAAGGCTGCCAATGATATTTCCCTGAGCATTTCGTTGACATACCTTAATGTAATATTCAACAAAGAACTGCTCGAGAATGCACGATTCCAACTGGAGTCAGGTGAGCAACAATTGGATCGGACAAAGAAGTTGGTTCAGTCTGGCGCACTACCTGTTTCAAATGAATTGCAGCTCGTAAGCCAAGTGGCTACAAATGAGGTAAATCTGATAACCGCAGAAAACAACCTGGATCTGGCTTTGCTAGATTTGAAGCAAGCGCTTTTGTTGCCATCAAATGATCAAATTGATATTGTTATTCCTGAGATCGAAATTGACCAGGCAGAGATAGAAGAAAGTTCGGTTTCGGAAATTTACAATGCAGCGTTATCAAATCAACCGGAAATTGAAAGTGCTGATAAACGAGTTCAGAGCGCAAATCTTGGTTTGGCGGTATCAAAAGGCTCGATGTTCCCGTCTCTAAACTTGAATGGCGGCATCAACACCAATTATTCTGATGC
>JBDWQX010000249.1:0-7663 GCA_039986395.1 Cyclobacteriaceae bacterium | reverse complement strand
CGATTCTTTTTTTTAGTGTTGGCTTCCTTAAATAACCTATCTTTTTGCTGAGAAGATCTGCTTCGTCAATGAGGAGTTCACTATATGATTTATCAGCAAAGTTGTCCTTAATTGCTATTACTATATCATCAACTGAAAGGTATTCGACAAAATCAGCTTGGCCCGAAAATATTTTGTCAAAATATTCATTTTGCCTCTTAATCAATTTGCTAGACCTGCTGTTCTCCCAACTCAGAAAAGCATCGAGCTCTTCAAGATTTTCAAGTAACCCAAATGCTGTGAAATTGCAAGAGGATTTAAAAGCCACAGAATCGACTCCGTCAAAAAATACTCCAGACTTATAATGGGATATTCCTTTACGATCTTTTGGTTTGATGACTATGATATCTATGCGATCATTTGATATTAACCACGAGATGCACTCAAAAAAGTGTCTACCGTACTCATCTAATGAGGCCTTGATTTCCTTAATGTTTGTAATGTCTAAGAGTCCCTCCGTGACATTATTGAGCATTCCATCTCTAACAGAATTTTTATCTTCAGTCGAAAGAATATTATTGGCAATTATCCTTAAACGACCATCACCATGCAGAAATTTGGCAAAACCAAGTGATAGGACATTAATTGCGGCTGAGCTAAAGTACCCGAGTAACAAATCGAATCTACTACTATTTGTCAATGCATCTAGATAGAACTCAATGGGCTCATCATCACTACTATTTCTGTAGGACCTATCTTCAGACCATAAAGCATCCTTTAACATTTCTTTCTTGTCTTAAACAATCCCATTTATATCATATTTAACTACCTCAAGGAGGTAGTCACTGGTATATTATTGCATCAAACTCAGAAGCTAAACTTTACGTTTTGCGTGATTATTGGGAACAATCTTCAAATTACCCATAATTAAAGAAAAAAAACATTCTTGCAGATATATTTCATAAATGGTGGTTCTATGTTCTTCATAGCTGTCTCGACCAATATCACCTAACCTATGTTTTTGGAAACTTGCGATTTCGATGAAATTCTGAATTGCAGTGGAACCATATCTTCTCAAAACAAGAATAACATTCAGTTCTTTAAATTGTATTATTGGAGATTTGATTAAAGGAAATGAAATGAAGTTCAACTTTAGTACAAAGCATATTTACACGCTGCATTGGGATCAACTCTACTGGGTAAGGTTTGAATTTCAAAATAGCATTGAAAGTCTTGGAAACCTTGCGAAAAATGTGAGTCCAAATATGACAAAGGACCTTAAGGCAATTAAGGATAAATGTGCTTTAGAAATTAAATCTCTAAAAGAGTCGGGTGAGGAAGATTATGCTATTCACCTAGAAAATGAATTCTATGAAAATATTCACTACGTTTTGCATCCAATGACGTCACTAAGTTATCAATCCATTTTTGTTACTGCTTATGCGTTGCTGGAATCCAATTTGAAAAAATTAGTTGAGTTCACATGGAAAAGTGTCGACGCTCAACCAAAACAAATAAGTAAGCGAGATTTAGTTGGAAGTTATTCTAGAGAATTAAATAGTTTATCTAGTGTCAGAGCACAGGATATAGCTGGGTACTCCGAAATCCAGAGCCTTTACAAAGAAGTTAGGAATCGATTTACTCACGAAATGGGTTACTTCGAAAAAGATAACAAGATTATTATCGAAGCGGAGGGAGTATATGAAGGGTTGAAAATTGATATCAAGAGCAGTACTATCAGCATAGTAAATGAAGCTTTTGTTTTGGATTTTTTGAGGAAGTGTAATTCGTTCTATTCCAAGTTAATTGAAGATCATGATAAAGCATTTCATGAGGGGTAAGTCCACAAGGTTATTTTCAGTTTCTGAGACAGAAAATTTAAATAGGATCATCTGATAACAAACCTATCAATTCAGTTGGCTTAAGGAATTGGATACTTAATTAGGTTAACGAAGTGTTTGCACGATCAAAAATCTATACCCTTCATCCAACCACCGTCTTTGTTTTTGCCTTTCCGATATTTTGTCTTCTTCTCTGAAGTAGCTAGTAGCTTTTGTTGTTCCTCTATAGACTTATTGAGTTCGTCGTACTTGAGCTTTTGCTTTTCAAGTTCTGCTTTTGAATGAGCTATATCATTCCCTTGCTGGATATTCAAGATTAGTTCCGTCATTGAATTGTTTAACTCTCGCAGTTCGCCAAGAAGGTGATTGGTTTTGTATGTGTATTCTTTGGTTTGCTCTTCAGATAGAAGACCTCTTCTCAGTACTGCCCCGTTTTGATCCCAGCGTCTGGCAAATTCGAAGAAGTCCGTTTGTAACTGGCTCAGAGTATCCTTACCATCTATAAAATCGGATGCAGAGAGACCGTATGAGATTTTAGATCCAGAACCATTCTTGTTTTTCCATTTCCTTTCTTTCTTAACGACTGGCATGACCACCACATGCATGTGCGGAGTTGTCTCATCAAAGTGTTCAGCGGTCGAAACAATGTTTTCACTACCGTATCTGTTAATGATAAACTTAAGGAGATTGGATAGCATTCCGCTTGCTGAGTAGTTTGCTTTCTCGTACCAATCCTTACTCACCCCAATAAGATATTCATGTGCAATCACGGCTCCTTTTCTAGGAGTGATGCTAAGCTTCTTTAACCGCTTTTCAACAGCATCCATCATCGACTTGCCCTCCAGCCACAACTCATAATGATTGTAACCAAGCACTCCTTGCTTGTCAGGTTGTATGTTGTCAGGGACTGTATATCCCAGCTCTTCATATTGCCTGGAGTTGTGAACCTCTGCAGCTCCCATTTCTCCTTTGGTGCTAATTTTCCTTACTCGACAAATAGTATGACTCATTAGATCTTTATTCTATTCTTAACCCCGAAGGGCCCGATGGGGAAAGCTAGAAATTGAATCCCTCTCAGGGATGATTTCAGCTTTCCCTAGCGGGTCTCATAGGGAAAGCAGTTATGGTAGGTCATGTGCCTCTTTCTTCGATATTTATTGTCTTGAATAACATCTCCAATGCTTCCTCCAAAGCACGCCTTTGACTGTAGTTGTAATCCTCATATTTTCGCTTTGAATGGACGAAATTCTTAAGCCTGTTGAGTACACTTTTTTTGATCATGAATGTCTGTCTTGTAAGTGATTCATTCTTTTTTCCAGTAGGCTTGGCTTGCTTTTTTAACTTAACTTCTTTCTCTGTCTGGTCAGGAAGAAAGCTTTCAATAAAGGAAGAAGGTTTTACTTCTTCGTCAGATTTGGATGTACCGCTAAACGACTTCTTGCTCATAACCCATTCTATTTAGTAATTCATTGGAGAACTTCATATAGTCTTTTGATCCGTTGGATTCCGGATCATAGTCAAGAATAGTTTTGTTTTCATGAGGAGCTTCTCTCAAAGCCACGTTTTCACGAATGATTGCGTCGAAAGTGTTAGGATACTTTTCTCTCATTTCATTGAGAATGTCCTTATTGAGAATTACATTTTTTCTATGTCTGGTGAATAGGATACCTCCAAAATCAAGTAACGGATTCAACTCAGATTTAATGGCTTGTATTAATTCCAGAACTTTATTTAACCCTTCAACAGCAAAGCGTTGAGCTTCCATAGGAATGACTATCAGATCAGCGCAAGCGTAGGCATTTACTGTCGCTAGTCCTAAAGAGGGAGGGCAGTCAATCAGAATGAAATCGCATCTACCCTTTATTGGTTCTAATGCAGATTTTAGTATCTCTTCTCGCCTAAGCCTATCCTTTGCTTCTGTTTCAAATCTTGCAAAGAAGAAATTACATGGAATGGCAACCAGGTTCTCACTGATGGGAAGTGCCTTGATGCCATCCCCATTTATGAGAATGTCGGATATAGTAAAAGAGGATTCACTCAACCCCAATGTTTGGGAAGCATTCCCTTGGGGATCAAGGTCGATGATCAAACACTTGAAGCCTAGTCTAGCTAGGCATGCTGCAGTGCTTACGGTAGAAGTTGTCTTGCCAACTCCACCTTTTAGATTGGAAAATAGTATTGTCTTGGACATGGTATTAAAGTTTTAATATGATATTCATAATATGCTTGCTGTAGTACTGGTAATAGGGTATTCCATTTGGAATATGGTATGATGAGTATTCATCGGGTAATACTGTATTACCAAGGGAACACTCGTGATTCAAGCAGCTCATTCTTTCCAGTTCGTAAAAAGCTTGATTAGGTTTTCGCTGATTGGGTTTGACGAGTTGCTATTAGAGATGTTGAATTTTGTCTTATAGGCATGGAAGAAGGTCTTTACTCTTCCGATATCAGCACCCTTCTCATGAATGAGCACATGACAGTATCTAACCAACTCCTGCTCATTGGAGAAGCGCTTCGCATCCAGGTCGTATAATTTCACTGATTTCTTTGCCTTTGAATCATAGAGCTTTGATACAATTTCTGCAGATGAATGACCTGCTGATATCAATTCGTAGAACCTGTTGATGAAGGTGATTAGTTTTCCAATATTCCTTTTTTCCAGAATAGATTCGCCCCATTCGCAGTAATTGTAGTACAGTCTCAAGATAAGCTCTCCTGTTCTGTTGTGTTTATACTCAATGAATGAAATAGGATCACGAGCGGGGTTGTTTGGATCCAGGTATCCTTTCTTATACATTCTGATAATCCAATTAGTGAGAAGTGAAATCTTGTCATTCATCTCAGTGCAGTCTATTTTTTTCGAATACCCATCGATGCTCTTTCCGTTTTGAAATTGTATTAGCTGCTTGTAAGTGGCCAGTTCACTATCCCATGCAGCGTCGTTGAATTTGTTTTGTCTCATGATATCGTTTGAATTTTGGAGCTGACAAGTACTTAAGTACTTCTAACTTTTTTGTACTTATCAACTTCTGAATAACTTTTTTAGGGAGTTTGGAGTCAGGGGTCTCCTAACTGAAAACTTGGTTTTCCTTCAAGAAAAATCCTTCTGGATTGGACATAGTTCTCCAATCTCTTTTTCTAAAAAGGAGTGAGTAACACCAGAGCTGTACATGTATGAACTCCAGCGTTAGGATGATATCGGAAAGAGATATTTAAGGTGCTCTGAGGGACTTCTCCAATGAATTTGGAGACACTTGATTGTTTGCATTCATAGTTTACTTTTTTTTGTGATTGAAGTTTACTATGCATACCTTGGTACCTGATTATAATACTAGGAGCATAGTAATATATGTTCGAAAAAATCAAAGCAACTCCTGCCAGAGTTGCTTTCTTATTTTTCAGATCTCTCTTCTAAGGCCTTCATCAGATCCTCTTTCAAGAAATATGGTTTTTTGTTCAAATATTTTGGTGTGATCTTTCTGCTATTAATCAGATCATACATAAAACTCCTGCTACAGTCAAGCGCCTTCATTGTCTGATTAAAAGATAAGATCGGAAGAGTTGTGTCATTTTGTGCTTCCATACCTTTATGTGTTTGATTCTGGAAGCAATTAAGTAGCTAAATCAATTGATTGTAATGGTTAGTTCATTTATCGAACCATTAAAGGTCTATAATGAACTAGCCAGATTGAAAATCTCATTTATTTCCTTTAGCGTCTCATCTGGTGGTCTTTGTTCGATCTTGTTATCTAGCTTTTTTGAAGCTTGGTTCCAGTGGTCAACCTCAACGTAATTAGTACCCTTGCTGGAGATGAATATTTTAAAATGACCAGATTTAATATAGAGTCTGTCTTTCTTGATCAGTCTATAAATCTTATCTAATTGATTAAGTACATAAAGCATGTAGGAGTTATCATTTTGAAGTTTGATTGTAAAGTCCAGTTCTTCAATTCGGTCACGCATTACTATTAACTGGATCATTTTATCTATTGATGTTTCATCATAGAGACCTACTTTGGTTTGTAGATCGAAGCAAAGTTGGCGAATACCACTTGGAGATAATTCTTTTAGTGGAATGGTTATGCTTGTTTTGCTTTCCTTCTCAGGATCATTTTGTTCAATGGAACGGAACTGATTTATTAGTTCAATAACTCTGAATCTTAATGTTATCTGTTCGTTGTAGCCAAAGTCTGGGAAGTAAAAAAGATTAGCACTCAATTTTTGTATTTCAAGTTCTATGGTTCTTATCACTTGATCTTTATAAAATTGATCAGTTAGCATTAATTCAAGATTAAATTTATTCAGATAACTGGCAAGGTCATAAAACCGAATTGATTCCACTCTTTCAGGCTTTATCTCTATAGCATTTCTTTCGAAGCTCCTAAATGCAAACCAGGCGCCACTGCGCCACTCACTTTTGAGATAGTGCTTTCGGTACAACTGCGATTTAATTTTCTTAGTAGGATTTCTAATAATCTGATTTGTATAGCTAAAAATTAGATCTGTCTGAGCATTATCCAAATGCTCTTGCCATCTCTGATCGAATAGATTTCTTGCTCGTTCCATAATAATGCTTCATTATAATATTGACGCTTTTCCCGGTTACTTCAGATACGACTTTTGGAGATACTCCTTTTGATCCGCACATGGTGATAAATGTCTTGATGGCTATATGAGATGAAAGAACTTGCCATTTAGGTGCATACTCATATTGCTTATTGCCAGACTTTGTTTTAATGACTTCCACCTGACTGTCTATTGACGCAGCTCTTCCTACTTCCTTTATGTAATCATTAAACTTCTGATCAGAGATTGCAGGGAGATTGTAATCGTATGCTTCTAATATTTGCCTAGGAACTGTGGTTAATGGAATGAATACGTCTGTTTGATTCTTGTAAGTTCTAAGAATAATTGAGTCGTCCTGAATGTGGTTTCTTGTTAATCTAGACAGATCCGAATATCTAAGTCCTGTAAAGCAGTTGAACACAAATAGATCCCTTACTCTACCAAGTCTATCATTACCAGAGAAATCAAATGTTAGCAGTTGATCAACTTCATCTTCTGTTAAGAAGTGGATAGGGGTGGAGGCCTTCGCCACCTTAACATCCTCTAAGTTGATATCAAGCAGATATCCCTTTTTCTTTAAGTGCTTTAGGAAAACTTTGAGATTCTTTTTGCTCGCTCCAACGCTGCTATCTTGAAGGCCAATTTCGCCTCCTTGCTTTTTTATGTCTTTGTTCAGGAAGCTCACGAAATCATTGATCAATGAGATGTTTATGTCTCGAACCCTAATTCTTTTTGAAATTCTTTCTTCAAAAGAAGAGAGATGGTACAAGCAGGTCTTATATCCTTTCAAAGTTCCGTAGCTCAGTGAAGACTCATTTATGAATTCGGAGAATAGGTCAATTACAAGCTCGTCTTCTCTTTGATCTGTGACCTTGACTTTGCTCTCTTTCTTCAAGTGTTTTTCCTTAACGAGGCTTGCGGCCGGCTGAATATTTTGAAGCTGTAGCTCTCTGGCTATGGATAAGATTTCCTCTCTCTTAAGCGCAATTTGGGAGTTGGCGATATTGTCTGATTTGAGCAAGGCTTTGTAAACATCCTCATTCTGTTTATTCCTATTAATGAGTTTGGCAGAGTTGATGGTTTCTTTCTTTTCATTCCAAGAGGCTGGTTTGATCTTGATGCCTGTGGAGAAGTCGACAGATTTCTCCTTATGAACATATCTGATGTATACAAGACATTCACCTTTTGAATTGATTTTGTTTCTCCTGATTACCGCTTTTGAAGTCGCCATTGATCCAAAAGTAATTCGGGTCAAGTTATAGGTCAAGTGTTTT
>JBDWQX010000248.1:0-8091 GCA_039986395.1 Cyclobacteriaceae bacterium | reverse complement strand
GAAGGCCATTTCGACCTTTGTATCTTGGATTTGATGATGCCGAAAAAAGATGGATTCACTCTTGCGAAAGAGATCCGGGCGATGGATGATAACACTCCAATCATCTTCCTTACCGCGAAATCGATGAAGCAAGACATTATCAAAGGCTTCACCATAGGTGCTGATGACTACATGACAAAACCTTTCAGCATGGAAGAACTTCTGGTGCGGATTCAGGCAATTCTCAAAAGATCTACAAAGAAGGAGGTTGAGGAATTTCCAAATCCTTTTAGCATTGGTGATTTGACCTACTACTATCACGAAAATAGACTGAAGACACCAGCTCGCGAGATCAACTTAACTACCAAGGAGAATGAACTTTTAAGAATATTCTTTGAGAACATTAACCAGACCGTAGTTCGCAGCGTTGCCCTAAATCGCATTTGGAAAGATGACAGTTATTTCAATGCGCGAAGCATGGACGTCTACATTGCAAAAATCAGAAAATACGTTGCGGACGATCCTTCTTTAAAAATCCTTACCATTCACGGTGAGGGGTTCAAGTTGGTGCAGGTGCAATAGTATTTTTGAGCTAGTTTATTTATCTTGTAAATGGTTCTTACTAAGAGCTATTACCAACCAAATCTTCACTAAGTGTTATTAGTTCCATCAATATCTGTGATAAACGGAAGGACTACTCGTCTGAAACAAGGGGATTATTCCAATGAAAAATTCTATGAGGAAAGTCCTATCGAAGTGGCTGATCAATTCGAAGAACATGGAATTACCAGAATTCATCTCATAGACCTTGAGGGAGCGAAAATGGGGAAGATTGTCAATTACGACCCCCTGCAAATGATTACTGGTTACACAAAGCTTAAGGTGAATTTTACCGGTGGAATTCATACGGATGGTGATGTGCTCAAAGCATTCGAGCATAGAGCCGAAAGCATCACATCTGCCTCTGTGGCAGTTCAGAACAAAGAAATATTTGCGAATTGGATCATGTCGTATGGCCGTGAGAAGGTGGCACTCGCCGCTGATAGTCTCGACGGGCTAATACGAATTAAAGGTTGGCAAACGGCAACAGACTTAAAGATTTTTGATCATATCGCATATTTCTATGAGCGAGGATTGAAATATCTGAAAACAACGGATATTTCCAAGGATGGACTATTGGAAGGACCGTCGTTTGATCTATATAGGGACCTTCTCAAAGAATTCCCTAACCTATGCATATTTGCAAGTGGGGGTGTCAGGAATATGGACGATATTAAGAAGTTAGCCGATCAAGGCCTCTACGGAGTTATTTTCGGGAAAGCGTTCTATGAAGGAAACATCAGCCTTAAAGAAATTGAGAATTTTGTGAATATCTACGCTTAGAAGATTTCTTGTACTTCCTGATTCTCATTGTACTTGAGCTTGTATAGGAAGTAGAAAATAAAATTGTGCTTGCTAACTGAAGTATCTTCTGTGGAATCAACGGACTGTTGCTCGGTGTCTTGCTGGTCAAGTTCAGTAGGTTCTGGATCTTCGAAAGGTTCGGTGCCTCCTTCCAAGGTTCCCGAAGGATCAATGCCCTCTGTGATCTGCCTCTTTTCCCCTTCCTGATCAGGCTGCAGGTGCGAATACTGATCTGCAAATGCAAAATTTGCTACAAAAGCAAAACAGAAAAGAAGCGATATTTTATTTATCAGTCGCAAAACTTCGAAACTTGTGGTAACAAAGTAACGAAAAAAGCCCATTAAGGTTCACAAAATTCAGCAAAATCTGAGAGAACCGCCGCCTGTCTGATTCCTTGGGACTTTAAAGAGTTCTCTTCACCTCTTTGATCTCAAATCCTTCAATCGTATCTCCAACCTTAATATCATTGAAGTTTTTAATGCTCAGACCACATTCGTAACCATTCTTCACTTCGTTCACGTCTTCTTTGAATCGCTTCAACTGGTTTATTTCGCCTGTATAAACTACAATACCATCTCTCACCAACCGCACCTGATTTGATCGTTTCACATTGCCCTCGGTCACATAGCAACCTGCAACAGTTCCAATTTTTGTGATTTTGAAGACATCACGCACCTCAATATTCCCAGTGATTACTTCCTCACTTGTAGGTTCGAGCATACCTTCCATGGCATCCTTCACGTCGTTAATTGCGTCGTAAATGATCGAGTAAAGTCTAATTTCGATTTCTTCCGTTTCTGCAAGTTTCCTCGCGCCACCGGATGGTCTAACTTGGAAGCCGACAATTACTGCGTCTGAAGCTGAAGCCAATAGAACATCGGACTCAGAAATCTGACCTACTGCCTTGTGAAGAATATTGACTTGTACTTCCTCTGTCGAAAGTTTAAGCAAGGAATCGGAAAGTGCTTCAATGGAACCGTCCACATCGCCTTTAACGATGACGTTAAGTTCCTTAAAGTTACCGATAGCCAGCCTTCGACCAATTTCGTCAAGTGTAATGTGTTTCTTAGTTCTAATGGACTGTTCACGTAGAATTTGCTCTCTCTTAGTGGCAATTTCCCTTGCTTCTCTTTCACTCTCCATCACGTTGAATCTATCTCCTGCTTGAGGAGCTCCATCAAGTCCAAGCATCTGAACAGGTGTTGAAGGGCCAACTTCCTCAAGCTTATGTCCTCGATAGTCAGACATTGCCTTGACTTTGCCGAAAAATGGTCCTGCTAACAATACGTCACCAACCCGAAGAGTACCTGCCTGAACCATAATTGTTGAAACAAAACCTCTGCCCTTATCCAGACTAGCTTCGACCACTGATCCATTGGCAGGCTTGTTTGCGTTAGCTTTAAGTTCTAGCAACTCTGCTTCGAGAAGTACTTTGTCAAGTAGCTCGTCTATGCCCTCGCCAGTTTTTGCCGAAACATGCTGACATTGATATTTTCCACCCCAGTCTTCTACGAGGATGTTCATGTTAGAAAGATCTTCCTTAATTTTTTCCGGATTTGCATTCGGTCTGTCGACCTTATTTATTGCAATCACAATAGGAACACCAGCAACCTGAGCGTGGTTTATAGCTTCTTTGGTCTGTGGCATGACTGAATCGTCCGCTGCAATCACTATTATCGCAACATCAGTAATCTTAGCTCCTCGAGCTCGCATGGCTGTAAAAGCTTCATGACCAGGAGTATCCAAAAAGGCAACTCTCTTGCCACTTTCAGTGGTCACATCGTATGCTCCGATGTGTTGGGTTATGCCTCCAGCTTCCCCAGCTGTTACCTTCGCATCACGGATATAATCTAGAAGGGATGTTTTCCCATGATCTACGTGACCCATGATGGTGACGATGGGAGCTCTGTCGGTCAATGACTTTTCATCGTCCTCAACTTCAACCACATCTGTCTCTTCTTTTGCTTCAGTAAAGTCGATGTCAAAACCAAATTCATCAGCAATTACGGTGATTGATTCGGCGTCAAGTCGTTGATTGATCGACACGAACATTCCCAATGACATACAAGTTGAGATCACGTCATTCACCGAAACATCCATAAGGGATGCTAAATCACTAGCAGAAATGAATTCTGTGACCTGTAGTGTCTTAGAATCCTCCTCTGCCTGAACGAGCTTTTCTTCCTCGGCATCAGCCTTTGCTGAACGTTTATCTTTTCTGTATTTAGAGCCTTGTGTTTTACTCTTCCCACCACTTAATTTGGCAAGAGTAGCTTTAATTTTGTCCTGAATTTCCTTATCAGATAGCTCCTCCGTTTTTCTTCCCGTTGTGGATCGTCCACCACCCTGAGGGGGCCTTCTTCCACCTCTTGAATCAGCACCAGTTCCTGAATTTATTCGTTTTCTCGGCCTCTTTTTTCTATCCTGATTTTGATCCGAGGAAGCCACAGGTTTTGGCTTATCAACTGGGAGTACAATTTTGTCCAATACTTTGAGTCCCCTCAAAGAGTCAGCTTTTGCTTTAATGACTTCTTTTGGAGACTCTTCAGCTGCTTTCTCTTCAGCTTTTTCTTCTGGTTTCTTAGGTTCTTCGATCACCTTGGCAGGCGGCGTTGCTTTTTCCTCTACCTTTTCTTCTACCTTAACTTCCTCTTCCTTCTTCTCCTCCTTCTTACTATCTTCTTCCTTTTTCTTTTTACCCAGATCTATTTTACCAACAACCTTGGGGCCATCTAATTTGGCTTTGGCAGAAATCTTCTCTGGCTCTGCAGTAGGGGCGACATTGTCTTTGATAAGAATTCGCTCGTCTTCTGTCTTTTTTGGCGCCTCAGGCTTGTCAGCCTTGATCACCAAATCCTCAACCCCACCTCCAATTGTCAACTCTGAAGCTTCCTCCTTATCGTGTGCTGCATCAGCAAACTTTCGCGCAAGCATATCATACTGATCCTGATTTATCTTCGAATTGGGATTTGCGTCAACCTCAAATCCTTTCTCGGACAAGTAATCGAGTATGGTATTTCTACCTACATTCAGCTTTCTTGCAACTTGACTTAATCTATATTCTGCCATACAAACCTTTAAAAGTTTTTATTCAAATTCCTGGCTTAGAACTCGAATAATTTCATGTACCGTTTCTTCTTCCAAATCCGCCCTTCGAACCAAATCTTCTGTACCTAATTTCAAGACACTTTTCGCAGTGTCAAGGCCTACTCGTTTTAGCTCGTCAATTACCCAGCTTTCAAGTTCATCGGTGAACTCATCCAAATCAACGTCCTCTTCAGAAGAACCATCCAATTCTCTGAATACGTCAATCTCCATGCCCACGAGCTTACTTGCCAATTTAATGTTTTGACCCCCTTTTCCGATAGCCAAAGATACTTGATCAGGCTTTAGGTAGACAGAAACCCTATCTTTCTCTTCACTAATTTTCATACTAGTGATTTTCGCAGGACTAAGTGCCCTCGAAAGGTATAGCTCCAGGTTGTCGGTGAAATTAATAACATCAATGTTCTCATTTTGCAACTCACGCACAATAGAATGAATTCTGGATCCCTTCATACCCACGCAAGCTCCAACAGGATCAATTCTGTCATCGTACGATTCCACAGAAACTTTCGCTCTTTCCCCTGGTTCACGCACAACGTTTTTCATAGTGATCAGTCCATCGTAGACCTCTGGAACCTCAGCCTCAAAAAGACGTTCCAAGAATACTGGGGACGTTCTCGATAGAATTATCTTGGGATTGCCATTTACCATTTCAGCACGATGCACAATTGCCCGAACGGTGTCGCCTTTTCTGTACCTATCCTTAGGTATTTGCTCAGATTTGGGTACCGTAAGCTCATTCCCTTCCCCGTCAATTAGCAAGACCTCACGGCCCAGTACCTGATAGACTTTCCCCTGACTGATCTCGCCAACTAAATCTTTGTATTTCTGAAATAGAATATCTTTCTCTAAATCTTTGATTTTCTGAATCAAAGTCTGTCTCGCAGTCATTACTGCTCTTCGTCCAAAATCCAAAAGCTTGATCTCTTCTGCTACTTCTTCCCCAATTTCAAAATCTGGCTCTATCTCTCTAGCGTCTGAAAGGCTGATTTTATCATGATCCCAAATATCTTCCGAATTATCATCGACGATCTCTCTGAATCTCCAGATCTCTAAATCCCCGTTATCGGCATTAATAATGATATCGAAATTGTCATCGGTCTCGTATTTTTTTCGAATCATTGTTCTAAACACATCCTCCAAAATACGAATCATTGTGGGGCGATCTATGTTTTTCCCCCTGGCAAAATCCGCAAACGAATCAACTAATATTGATGCTTCCATTCTATTTAAATGATACCTCTATTTTTGATTGAATTATTTCATTAAAACTCATAACAAGCTGATTGTTAGTCTTATCGTCTGTCTCCAAAATGATTTGATCTCCATCAACTTTGACAAGTTTCCCTATTATTTTATTACCGTCTTTTCCTTCAACTTCAAGCCTCCTATCAACATTTCTGTGGTACTGTCTTATTAACTTTATCGGATGATCCAATCCAGGAGATGATACTTCTAAAAAGTATTTCCCTTCGATCAATTCCTTCTCTTCAAGTACTGCTCCAACTCTCCGACTAAGTTTACTGCAATGATCAATGCTGACTCCATTATCACCATCGATAAAGATCAATAACTTCTGATTTCCAATATTCCCTTTCAGCAAAACATCAACTAAAAAAAGTTCAGGATTTTCCTGAATGAATTCTTCTATGATATCTCGAATCTCCTGCTCCAATTTTTCCATGAAAAAAAAGAGGGGACTTTAGTCCCCTCGTCATTGAATTCTTACATTGCTATTGCAAAATTAAAGCATTTATTGATCTCAAAAAATTATTTTTTAAACCTTCTTCTGCTAATTAGTCAATGAAAACAGCGTATTCGCCGAAGGTTTCAAATACAGTCAACAAGTTTTAGCTCTTTTTTTCAAAAATTGTCGATTTTTACTTTAGCCAAAGTTATGCTAATGCCAGCTTGATAAGATGAGAAATTCATCTTGTACTCGTTTAATTAAAAGTAATAGCCGCTCAGACTTAGAAATATCATGGTTTTAAATAGGAAGCTTACACTCATAGTTGTGTCAGCCTTGGGATTTCTGTCCGTAAAAGGTCAGAATTCTGTTGGGGTCAACACAAACACTCCTAATGTCAATTCAGTGCTGGAACTGGTTTCCCCGAATTCCAATCAGGGATTCCTGGTTCCGAGGTTGACCACCTTTCAACGTACAGGGATGGCCACCAGTCTTGCGGTCAACGACAATGGCTTGATGGTTTATGATGTCGATGAAGACTTGTTTTATTACTGGAATAATAATTCTTGGATTCCTGGCCTAGGTGCGTTGAGCGTGACACCTGCTGGCGGTGACCTTACGGGATTTTATCCGAATCCTATCATAGGCTTAGGGAGAGTTACAGAAGGGAAAATAGCAGACAATGCCATTTCGACAAATAAACTACAGAATGGAAGCGTGACTACGCCTAAAATTGAGGATGCTGCGGTGACAACAGATAAAATTGCGGACCTGGCTGTGACTGGTGCAAAACTGGAAAATGTTGCTGGTGTAGCAGGTGGCTACGGTGATGAGTTTCTTGCGCTACAACTTACCGTGGATGGCAAGGGACGTATCACTGCCATTTCTGATACACCGATTCTCATAACTTCCAGCAACATTACGGACCTTACCATCCTCAATGAGGACATCGCAAATGGGACAATTACGATCGCAAAAATTGACCCTGAGGGAAATACCGATCGTGTCTTAACAATTGATGGTGGTGGAAATGTGGTCTGGGCGGACAGGGCAGATTTTACTTCCTCAGCACTTGCCCAAGACAATATTTACATAGGTGATATTGCAGGAGTAGCTCAGGGACTTCCAGTTACGGGAGACATAGCAATTACCAACACTGGAACAGCTGCTGATGTAGTTATTCAGGACGACGCGGTGCAGGGAGATGACCTTGATGTTGACAATGCAGACTTTGTGGTGCCTGGAACACAACAGGTCATTTTGAACAATGCTGGAGGGTTGCAGGTAAATAACCCTGTTGATATTACAAGTACTCTAAATGCAGATGGCACGGTAAATCTTGGATCTTCCGGGGGGACGCTGACATTTGTGGAGGGAACCTTGAGAGTTGATGAGCAAGCTGATTTTTTTGGCAATGTTGATGCTAACAACGGACTTGATGTTACAAACGGAGATTTGACGGTTGCCGATACTCCAGGCTCTACAACAACAATTAGCAATGACGATATTAATCTCGGTGATGAAAATACTGACATCATTGATTTGACAGGAACAACAAATGTCAACGGCGGAAATCTGACAGTAGACGCACCGCAATCCAATATAAATAGTTCATCAATCAACTTAGGAGATGCGGCATCTGATGCTTTGGCAATCAATGCTGATGTAACAATCAACGGGCAAATTCAGGAAGCAAGTCCCTTTGTTCTACAAGGAGCAAGTGATGATGCAAATACTACAACACTAACTGTTGAAGATCCTACTCAGGTTAATACTATTACTATTCCCGATGCTAGTGGTGTGATTAACCTTAGCCCTGTTGCTCTAACACCTGATCTGGCTTTAAGTAGTAATAGTGCTGGGCAAATAGTTGTTGCCGACGATAGCCAAGACTTCAATGTAAATAGCGACAACAT
>JBDWQX010000247.1:0-7680 GCA_039986395.1 Cyclobacteriaceae bacterium | reverse complement strand
AATCGAGGCATGATCGGTGCCGGGCAGCCAACAAGCTTCCTTGCCTTCCATGCGTGCCTTCCGAATCAGAATATCCTGAATGGTATTATTGAGCATATGTCCCATATGAAGGACTCCAGTGACGTTGGGTGGGGGAATTACAATGGTGTATGCCTCCTTACCACTTTTTGGAGTAGCGTGGAAATAGTTGTTGTCCAACCAGTACTTGTACCATTTGTCTTCAACACTTGTTGAATCATATTGACTGGAAATGCTCATTCTTATTCGTTCGGCTTTTTAAAAGAGCCGCAAATTTACATCGTCCAGACGAGGAAATAATACCAAAAAAAGAGGTTAATTGTTGCCCTCTTGTTTTCCGATCTTCCTACATATTTGTACCAGACTTCTTACCTATGAAAATTGATCCAAAAAACACACCAGTCCCAGAACTTCACGGTTATCTACTTGGCGCAGTAGCTCCCAGACCTATCGCTTTTGCGAGTACGGTTGACAAGCAAGGAAATGTAAATCTCAGTCCCTTCAGCTTCTTCAATGTATTTAGTGCGAACCCGCCGATAATGATCTTTTCTCCCGCAAGGAGGGGGAGGGATAAAACGACAAAGCACACCTGCCAAAATGTCAATGAACATCGGGAGGTGGTGATCAATGTAGTTTCCCATTCTATGGTTGAGCAAATGTCATTGTCTAGTACTGAATATGAAAAGGGTGTTAATGAGTTTGAAAAAGCTGGGTTTGCAGAAGCTACATCTGAGACAGTGAGTCCACCTAGAGTAAAGGAATCTCCAGTGTCATTCGAATGCAAGGTTTTGGAAGTGAGACCACTTGGAGATGGTGGCGGTGCGGGAAACCTAGTGATCTGCGAAGTGCTTATGATTCATATACAAGACAGAATCTTAACAGATGGAAAGATTGATCCGAATAAAATAGACTTGGTTGGTAGAATGGGAGGGAACTGGTATTCACGAGCTTCGGGGAATGATATTTTTGAAGTAGCCAAGCCTCTCGTTACTAAAGGAATCGGTGTAGATCAAATCCCTAGCAATATTAGGAACAGCACAGTTTTAACAGGAAATAATCTTGGGCAACTTGGGAATGTAGAAAAACTGCCGTCGCAAGAAGAAATAGATGAGTTTGCAACTGAAGCGGAGGTTAGTTCAATCTTGGATTCTTTAAATGATGATCACGAAAATCGAGAACTCGAACTTCATAAGTTAGCTGCTAAGCATTTGGCTAACGGCGCTGTGTTGGCAGCTTGGAAGATCTTGCTACAAGCCTAAAAAGATTGGCCGACTGCGACTTTGCAGCCAACCAATCTAAACATGAAGTGAACCTAATCGAATTACCAACCTCCTGATTGATCAGGAGCATTTCCTTTTAGCCTTAGATAGGTGATGTTTTTGCCATATTCTCTTTGCAGATGATCGGTCATCGTTAGGATGGCCTGAAGCCGACTCATTTTTCTTCCAAACCATTCGATCTCTTCGTTAAGATCTGCATCAGAAAGGTTCTTGATTCCATTTTTGATGAAATCGAACGATTCTTCAAGATTCTTAATCACGGCCTGCTTGTCATTGGTGTCGATCTCTGGTCTTTCAGGTCGTTCAAGATTTACTGTTGCCGCAAACATGAAATTTGCTCCAGCAGTATGGCTAACTAAGGCTCCATAGGGAGCCAGAGGCTCAACAGGTGAAAAGCTAAAGTGCTCGGCTGGCATTTTCCTGGATGTACCCACCACCATGTTTGTCATTCTATCCCATGCCTCAAGAACTTCTTTTTGAGCAATAGTTGAGCCTTGTGTTTGATCTCCAGCAGATTCTGCTGGTGCCGCACTGCATCCGTAGATAAATGCTAGTAGCAGCAATGCGAATAATTTTGAAATTTTCATATCGAGTCTATTTTGATTTAGAACCGAAACTAGAAGCCTAAAACCGTCCAATGAAGTGTTATGTGACCAGATGTTGAACTTGGTGTAGACCGTTCCTTCAAATGCTACCTTTCAAGAGACGATTATCATAAACAAACCACTCTTGACTATGAATTCTTATTTCTAGTTTTGGGTGGTTGGGATTGATAAGGTAATTGCTCTCCAAAGGATTAATTATAGAAGGGACTTCGAGAACTGGCGATTGCTGAGATCGGAGCCAATTGTCACCTGCGTTCTGCGTCAGTTTTTGATTGCCGATCTCCATAAAATCTGAATCGACTTTTTGAATTAGAGAATTTGCTACATCTATTACTGAAAGCCGGTACTTAACATCGTTCTTAGCACCTTGCATGTGAACCAAATGTTCAAGAATGCTTAAAGACGATGTTTGTGTGGTGTATAAAATAAAATTCCCGATAGAATTCCATCTCCCTCCAAACATTGATGCACCAATTCCACTTAAATCATTTGCATATTGAGGAAGGGTAAGACGGTAAGCAATCAAGCGGTAATTCCGTGTTTGATTCTTCCTAGCAACTGAAGCACCTTATTGGCACCAGTAATTGAGGTCAACATATCTAAAGGCTTATTGCCCTCAAGTGTAGGCTGGGATGTTTTCATCCATGAGGAGAAATTTTCCTCTGACCCGAATGCTTCTTTTCCAGACTGAAGTACTTGATCGATAAAATGAAATCGATCCGACCTCTCGCGATCCAAATGTGTTTTTTGCATGATATTGTAAAAGGTTTTTTCGGACACGCCTAAGATACTTGCCATCTCAGATTTAGGTATTCCATATGCAACTGCTTCCTCATGGACTTTGGAAGTCTCTACTTCTTCAATTCTATAACTCATTCATGTAATTTTACATATATCTATACGTAAAATTACCATTTTAGTTTTAGAAAGCAAATCGCTCCTTGAAGTCCAGTAGCTCTGCTTTAATTTCCGTTTCCTCAAATTTTTGAATCTGATCAAAGAGCCTGCTTTCTGAACTGACCTTCAATTCCCGAAGGTTCATGTGTTGGTTCGTAAACAGGAATTCTAGATTAGGATAAATTTCTTTTATCACATCTACAAGATCAAGAATCTGCAAGTTTTTGTCAACCAAATTATAAGTTCCAGATTCAACCTTTTCGGTGATCGTTTTTGTGAGAGTATCGGTCAAGTGATCGACGTGGATAAATGCTCGTGACTGCTTCCCATTTCCGAAAATTTGGATGCGACCCGTGAAATTGGCGTCAAACATAAATCGATTAATTACAGCATCAAATCTCATCGACTTACTGTATCCATAGACATTTCCGCCTCTTAGATTTATCGCAGTAGTTTTCTCAGATAACCGGTTGGTGTGTTCCTCACCGCGCAATTTTGAAATCCCATAAAAAGTAGATGGAGAAGGGACTGTTTTTTCGTTTGCTACTTCATCGCTTGCTCCATAAACAGATGTGCTGCTCAAGTAAATAAATTTCGAAACGTCAGCTTCTTCGGCACAGTAAACAACTTCTGCAGTTCCCCAGTGATTCACTTGCTCATAGAAATGCGGATCAGTGTTGGCAAATGGAGTAGTAACGATGGCAGCAAGATGAACCACCACATCGCATTCTTTCATCAATTTCTTTAGCTGCCGCGTATCTAAAATATCACCTCCTACAGTCTCAATTTTCTCTTTGTTTTCGAATGTATCTCCAAGAAAGAAATTGTGATGTCCCTTACTCAAATTGTCATAAACCACAATCTTGTTGATTGAACTTTCCGAAACCAACCGTTTTACCAATTTTGTTCCTACGTATCCCGCACCACCTGTGATCAATACTTTCATTCCCATTTTTTCTGTTGACTATTGACTGACGACTATCGTCTAATTATTTAATTAGATCAGTATGCAACCCACATTCGACCTTATTCAACCCATACCATCTCGCTTCTCTTTCTTGCATGTCCAAGTCTATCTTTCTGGTGCAAGGTTCACACCCTATACTTATATAGCCTTTATCATCCAATGGATGTTTCGGAAGGTCGTACTCCTTGATATAGGCGAAGATCTTTTTCTTGTCCCAGTCAAGCATTGGATGAAATCGTGTGCAGTTGTAGGGAGCTTCCTGTTCCACTTTCATTGCCTTTCTCACAGCACTTTGATCGCCTCGCACACCGTTGATCCAGATATCGTGGCTGGCAAGAATCGCCTCCATTGGTTGTGTCTTGTTCAGATAGCAGCAGTGATCTGGATCCGTCGTAAACATCAGTTTTCCATTTGACTCCCTTTGTAGGTACTTTGGTGTATCGGGCTTCAAGTCCACCATTTGAAGGCCAAAAGATTCTATCACCCGATCGCGGTAGGAAATGGTCTCTGGAAATAGATAGCCAGTATTGATACAGTAAACAGGAATTGAGTTATCGATTTTGCTCAGAATATGCAGCAGCACGATGCTATGCGTTTGAAAGGAAGAAGTCGTGAAGAGCGTCTTCCCTGCTGATCTGTAGTCTTCAATCTTCGACTTGATTTCTGATATCTCCACGTTCTTAATTTCAGGCAAAACAAACACCTATGAAAATAAATTCATAGGAAAGGAAACATCTTGTGAAAACTATTTGTTGTTTGACCAGTAATTTTGCAGAATGCCTAAGGTAACGATTAGTAGAAAAGAACATTTCAATGCCGCACATCGCCTCTACAACCAGCAATGGTCGGATGAGAAAAATGATGCGATTTTTGGAAAATGCAACAATCCGAACTGGCATGGTCATAACTATGAAGTGATTGTGAGCTTGACTGGCGAGCCAGATCCTGAAACAGGATTTGTGTACGACATGAAAAAACTAAGCGATCTGATTAACGAATTGGTGATTGAAAAACTTGATCATAAAAATTTGAATTTGGATGTAACCGAATTCCAAAATTTGAATCCAACTGCTGAGAATATTGCGATAGTAATTTACAATACGCTGAAGCCGAAGATCGGAGGAAACTCTGCTTTGAAAATAACACTCTATGAAACGGAACGAAACTTTGTTGAATACCCAGCTTAATCTGGATACAGACGATGATCACGTGTCATCTTCAAGTGAGACTCCACTTAGACCGGATGCCTTTGAGCAAGACGACGAACTCAAAATCGAGCTAATCGCTAAGCATTTTAAAGAAATCATGCATGTGATGGGCCTTGATCTTGAGGACGATAGTCTGAAGGGAACTCCGATGCGCGTTGCGAAGATGTATGTCAAAGAAGTTTTTTCTGGCTTGAACCCAGCTAACAAACCAGTAGCACGGCTATTCGAAAATAAATACAACTACGATCAGATGCTGGTTGAGAAGGATATTACATTCTATTCTCATTGCGAGCACCATTTCGTTCCTATTTATGGGAAAGCTCATGTAGCCTATTTCTCTAGCGGAAAAGTGATTGGCCTTTCCAAAATCAATCGAATTGTTCAGTATTTCTCCAAAAGGCCACAAGTGCAGGAAAGACTTACGATACAGATTGGAAATGAACTAAAATCAATTTTACAGACAGACGATGTAGCTGTTGTTATGGACGCTTCTCATATGTGTGTTTCTTCCAGAGGAGTTAATGACACAAATAGCCGGACTGGCACCGCTTTTTTCGATGGTAAATTCAAAGACAAGGACGTCAAAAGCGAATTTCTGAACTACATCAATACAACTGCTCCAGAGCTGTAATTCCTGCAATTTCTAAAGAAGTAAAAGTAGATTTTTTTAAAAAAAGCAAAAACCTATCTTTGCGCACTGTTTTTGAAAATCTATTAACAAATCATGGATAAATTAATCTATTTAGTGCCCATTCTTGGGCTTCTTGGTCTCGTTGTGATGATCATAAAATCCCGTTGGGTATACAAGCAAGATGCTGGTGATGAAAAGATGCAAACACTGGCTAATCACATAAGAGAGGGAGCTTTGGCATTTCTTAGTGCTGAATATAGAATTTTAGCAATTTTCGTTGTTTTTGCTGGCATACTACTGGGAGTTGTTTCTTCGATGGTAGAAACTACGCACTGGTTCATTGTTGTTGCATTCGTTATTGGAGCGTTCTTTTCAGCATTTGCTGGAAACGTTGGAATGAGAATAGCAACAGCTGCAAATGTTAGAACTACGCAAGCTGCCAGAACAAGCCTTCCTCAGGCTTTAAAAGTGTCCTTCACAGGAGGAACAGTAATGGGTCTTGGGGTTGCTGGATTAGCTGTTTTTGGACTTAGTATGGTCTTTATCGTTTTGTTCCAGTGGTTCATGGGAGGTACTTGGACAAATACTGGAGATATGACCGTCGTACTTGAAGCCCTTGCTGGATTCTCCCTTGGGGCTGAATCAATTGCATTGTTTGCAAGAGTTGGAGGAGGTATTTACACGAAAGCTGCTGACGTTGGCGCTGACTTAGTTGGAAAAGTTGAAGCTGGAATCCCAGAGGATGATCCAAGAAACCCTGCCACGATCGCTGATAATGTCGGAGACAATGTTGGAGATGTTGCTGGAATGGGAGCTGACCTTTTCGGATCCTATGTAGCGACAGTTTTGGCCTCCATGGTTTTAGGAAATTACGTGATCCGAGATATGGGTGGAGCAATAGATGATGCCTTTAACGGTATCGGCCCAATTCTTCTTCCGTTGGTGATTGCAGGTTTCGGAATTGTATTCTCAATTTTAGGAACCTTATTTATTAAAATATCTAGCAATGATGCGAAAGAAGCTCAGGTTCAAGCTGCACTAAACAAAGGAAACTGGGGATCAATCATCCTGACAGGAATTGCACTCTTCTTCATTTTGCCACAAATGCTTCCTGCATCCATGCAAATGAATTTCTTCGAGGAAGGTCTTCGAACAATCACTCCAATGGATGTTTTCTATGCAGTGCTGGTAGGACTAGCAGTTGGAGGATTGATTTCATACTTCACAGAGCATTACACAGGTCTCGGCAAGAAGCCTGTTTTGGATATCGTAAAAAATTCATCTACTGGAGCGGCTACCAATATCATTGCTGGTCTGTCAACAGGTATGATTTCAACTTTTGCACCAGTACTTCTCTTCGCTGGAGCTATCTGGACTGCTTACGAATTTGCTGGATTCTATGGTGTTGCAATCGCAGCTTCTGCTATGATGGCAACTACAGCTATGCAGTTGGCAATTGATGCATTTGGCCCAATTGCTGATAATGCAGGTGGTATTGCAGAGATGAGCGAACTACCAGCTGACGTAAGAGAGAAAACAGATATTCTGGATTCAGTTGGTAACACTACTGCTGCTGTAGGTAAAGGATTTGCAATTGCTTCAGCAGCTTTAACTGCTTTGGCTTTGTTTGCCGCATATGTAACGTTCACGGGAATTGATGGAATTAATATCTACAAAGCGAAAGTTCTTGCAGCCCTTTTCATTGGGGGAATGGTTCCAGTGGTTTTCTCAGCGCTGGCGATGCGATCAGTAGGTAAGGCAGCCATGGAAATGGTAAAAGAAGTTAGGCGGCAGTTCAAAGAAATTCCGGGTATTATGGAAGGAACTGGCAAACCAGAATATGGTAAGTGTGTTGATATTTCAACAAAGGCTGCATTACGAGAAATGATGCTTCCGGGAGCAATCACAATCACAGCGCCAATTCTTATTGGATTTCTTATGGGCCCTGAGGCACTAGGAGCTTACATGGCTGGTGTAGCTGTTTCGGGAGTTGTTTGGGCTATTTTCCAAAACAATGCAGGTGGAGCTTGGGACAATGCCAAGAAGTCTTTCGAGGCTGGAGTTATGATCGAAG
>JBDWQX010000246.1:0-7556 GCA_039986395.1 Cyclobacteriaceae bacterium | reverse complement strand
ATGGATTGGGAATCGCCATTCTTTCTACATCGAAAGGTGTGATTTCTGATAAAGAAGCTCGAAAAGAGCACGTAGGTGGGGAAGTTTTATGTTACGTCTACTAATTGATTAGGAAATGTCAAGAATAGGAAATGCACCAATCAATTTACCAGAAGGAGTTAGCATAACGCTAGATAAGAATTTGGTAAATGTAAAAGGACCCAAGGGAGAGCTTACTCAGGAAGTTGATCCAGATATCTCTTTCAAGGTGGAAGATGGAGTTGTAACTGTCGAACGCGCAACGGAGCAGAAAAGACATAAGTCTATGCATGGTTTGTACCGATCTTTAGTAAACAACATGGTCGAGGGAGTAAGCAATGGCTACAAGAAGGAGATGGAGTTAGTAGGTGTTGGTTACAAGGCAGCTGTTCAAGGAAATGTTTTGGAACTGAACCTGGGTTACTCACACAGCATCTATTTCGCTGTTCCTGAGGAAATTAAGGTTAGTGCGGAAACACAAAAAGGAAAAAATCCGCTAGTAACGGTGGAAGGTATCGATAAGCAATTGGTAGGTGCTATATCTGCTAAGATCAAATCCTTCAGAAAAGTTGAGCCTTACAAAGGAAAAGGTATCCGATTTGTAGGCGAACAAGTAAGGAGAAAAGCTGGTAAAACTGCTGCTAAATAATAAGACATGGCAATTACTAAAACGGCAAGAAGAAAAAGACTTAGACTCGGCATTAGAAAGAAGATTTCTGGTACCGCAGAAAGACCAAGAGTATCTGTTTTTAAAAGTAACAAGGGTATTTATGCTCAGGTTATTGACGATGCGAAAGGTGTAACTCTGGCATCTGCTTCTACCAAGGAAATTGGTAAAGGTGCAATCAACATTGAGATATCTAAGGAAGTTGGGAAGAAACTAGCTGAAAATGCTAAGAGTGCGGGAATTGAAAGTGTCATTTTTGACCGTGGAGGATATCCATATCATGGTAGGGTAAAAGCCCTGGCCGAAGGAGCACGAGAAGGAGGATTAAAATTCTAAAGCAACTATGTCACAAAGCAATATAAAGTCAGTAAAAGCAAGCGAAATTGATCTTCAGGAGAAGGTTGTAGCTATCAAGAGGGTAGCGAAGGTTGTAAAAGGAGGTAGAAGATTTAGCTTTTCTGCGATCGTGGTGGTTGGAGATGGAAACGGAGTAGTAGGATATGGGCTTGGAAAAGCCAATGAGGTGACAGATGCAATTACAAAGGGAATTGATGATGCCAAAAAGAATTTGGTTAGAGTTCCTGTTTTTAAGAATACAGTTCCTCACGAAGCGATTGGGAAATTTGGAGGTGGACATGTGCTGTTAAAGCCTGCCTCTCCTGGAACAGGAGTAATTGCTGGTGGTGCTATGAGAGCAGTGCTTGAGAGTGCTGGAGTGCATGATGTGTTAGCGAAATCTAAAGGATCATCTAATCCGCACAACGTGGTAAAGGCAACTTTTGATGCTTTGAATAAAATGCGAGATCCTTATGCTGTTGCACAGCAAAGAGGAGTGGAATTAGATAAAGTTTTCAACGGATAAGAAGATGGCCAAAGTTTCAATTACACAACGAAAAAGCACAATAAAGCGACCTGAAAATCAGAAGAGAACCATACAGGCATTAGGCCTGGGTAAACTCAACAGGACCGTAGAAAAAGAATTAACACCATCTATTCAAGGAATGATCAAAACTGTAGATCACTTGATAGAAGTAAAAGAGCTTTAAAATGAAGTTAGAGTCACTTAAGCCTGCAGAAGGCTCCACAAAGAATAGAAAAAGAGTTGGTAGAGGCCAAGGGTCTGGTAGAGGTGGTACGTCTACTAGAGGACACAACGGAGCCCAATCCAGATCTGGCTATTCAAGGAAGCCTGGATTCGAAGGTGGTCAAATGCCACTATATAGAAGGATTCCTAAGTTTGGATTTAAGAACCTGAACAAGATTTACTATAAAGTGGTCAACTTGGATGACCTTCAAAGACTAAGCGACGAGAAAAAATTGAAAGAGATCACTCCTGAGGTGCTTAGAGATAATGGACTAGCTACCAAAAAGGATCAAATTAAAGTTTTAGGAAGAGGAGAATTAAAAGCAAAATTGACGATTACAGCGCATAAAGTTTCAAAGACGGCTCAAGAGGCTATTGAAAAGGCTGGTGGATCGATTACAGTGCAAGAATGAAGAAGTTCATAGATACCATAAAGAACATTTTCTCTATTGAAGAGCTGAGAACAAGAATCCTTAATACGATAGGATTTTTGATCATTTTCAGAATGGGATCATTCGTGGTGTTGCCGGGAATTGATGCCTCGAAACTTACGGGTGCGTCAGGTATTTTTGGTTTACTAGATACCCTCTTAGGTGGAGCATTTAGTAATGCATCTGTGTTTGCCCTTGGTATCATGCCTTATATCTCCGCATCAATTGTTCTGCAATTGATGACGGTAGCAGTTCCTTATTTTCAGAAACTTCAAAAAGAGGGTGACAGTGGTAGAAAGAAGATCAATCAGCTAACAAGATTTTTAACGATTGGTATCTGTATGGCTCAAGGTTTTAGCTACGTTTCAGCGGCTATTGAACCTACAGCAATCCTGGACAATGGTTTTTTCTTTAAGATGTCTTCAGTGGTTATCCTGACTTCAGGAACTATTTTCTGCATGTGGTTGGGAGAGAAGATTACTGACAAAGGAATTGGAAATGGTATTTCCATGCTGATTATGATCGGAATTATCTCTCGATTCCCTGGAAGTATTGCTTCGGAGGTTATCACAAGAGGGATGAGTGAAGCGTTGATTCTTATCTTGGAATTCGTTGCCTTGTTCTTTGTGGTACTGGTAACCGTTGCTCTGGTCCAAGCCGTACGACGTGTTCCTGTGCAATATGCCAAACAGGTCGTAGGGAATAAAGTGTACGGAGGACAACGACAATATATTCCATTGAAAGTGAATGCCTCTGGTGTTATGCCAATCATCTTTGCTCAATCAATCATGTTTCTGCCAGCGATGCTTGCAGGATTGTGGAGAGATCAAAGTGATTTTGCCAACTATATAGGAACAACTTTTTCGGATTTTACTTCATGGCAGTATAACCTGACGTTTGCTATCATGATTATCGTGTTCACCTTCTTCTATACAGCGATTACGATCAATCCGAATCAGATTGCAGATGACATGAAACGAAACGGTGGTTTTGTGCCTGGGATAAAACCTGGGAAGCAAACAGCTGAATTCTTAGACAATATTTTATCAAGAATAACATTACCAGGCTCACTGTTTTTGGCAATTATTGCCATTCTTCCTGCCTTCGCAATGATTGCAGGAGTGAATCAAACATTTGCCCAGTTTTACGGTGGTACATCGTTACTGATCATGGTTGGTGTGATCCTTGATACCCTTCAGCAAATTGAGAGTTACCTGCTCATGAGGCACTATGAAGGTATGATGAAGTCAGGTAGAGTTAAAGGCAGAACTCAGGCAGCATAATGGCAAAGCAGGCATCCATAGAACAAGATGGTACAATTGCAGAGGCATTATCTAATGCAATGTTTAGAGTGGAGTTGGAAAATGGTCATGAAGTAATAGCGCATATCTCAGGAAAGATGAGAATGCACTACATCAAGATCTTACCAGGGGATAAAGTGAAGTTGGAGATGTCTCCATATGACCTGACAAAAGGAAGAATAGTTTATCGCTATAAATAGCAGTGTTGACTATCTAAGTAGGAAGAAAGTAAAGTAAGTAAATAGAAAAGGTAGTAGGTAGAGGGGTATTTAACTAATTGATGAAAAGATGAAAGTACGAGCATCCGTAAAAAAACGAAGCGTTGATTGCAAAGTGATCCGACGTAAAGGGAAGCTTTATGTGATTAATAAAAAGAATCCAAAGTTTAAACAGAGACAAGGATAATTATGGCAAGAATTGCAGGAGTTGATATTCCCGACAACAAAAGAGGAGAAGTTTCCCTTACCTACATATTTGGTATTGGACAAACATCTGCTCGAAAGATACTCACCGAAGCTGGTGTAGACTTGAATAAGAAAGTTCAGGATTGGACAGATGAAGAAGGTGGAAAGGTTAGAACGATTATTCGAGAAACATTCAAAGTGGAAGGTGTTCTTAAGGGCGAGGTTCAGTTGAGTATTAAAAGACTACTCGACATTGGGTGTTACAGAGGTCTTCGCCATAGAAGAGGTCTACCTGTTAGAGGTCAACATACCAAGAACAATGCTCGAACAAGAAAGGGTAAAAGAAAGACTGTTGCAAACAAGAAAAAAGCTGTTAAGTAATAAATAGATGGCGCAGAAAAGAAAAGATAAAGCGAAAAAGAGAGTTGTTAATGTTGAGGCCGTTGGCCAAGCACACATTAGAGCTTCATTCAACAACATTATTATCTCTATGACTAACAATGGCGGACAAGTCATTAGTTGGGCATCTGCAGGTAAGATGGGTTTTCGCGGTTCAAAAAAGAATACTCCTTACGCAGCACAGGTTGCCGCACAGCAATGTGCGCAAGCAGCTTATGATCTTGGATTAAGGAAGGTTGATGTTTTTGTAAAAGGCCCAGGTTCAGGAAGAGAATCAGCCATCAGAACAATCCAGAATGTAGGAATTGAGGTAACAATGATCAAAGATGTAACCCCACTGCCTCACAACGGATGTCGACCTCCAAAAAGAAGACGAGTTTAAGGTTAATAAAGAGATAAATAATGGCAAGATATACAGGACCTAAGACTAAGATTTCAAGAAAATTTGGAGAGCCAATTTTCGGTGCAAGCAAAGCACTTCAAAAGAAAAACTATCCTCCAGGACAGCACGGAAGAGGTAGACGAAAGAAACAGTCGGAATATGCTATTCAGTTAGCTGAAAAGCAGAAGGCAAAATATACATATGGCGTTCTTGAGCGTCAGTTCTCGAATACCTTTGAGAAGGCCTCAAGAAAAGGTGGGATCACTGGTGAAGTACTTCTTCAATTGTTGGAAGCGAGACTTGACAACACCGTCTATAGACTGGGTATTGCTCCAACACGACGAGCAGCAAGACAGTTGATTTCGCATAAGCACATTACTGTCAATGGACAGATTGTAAATATTCCCTCTTACTCTCTGAAAGGAAGTGACGAAATCAGTGTAAGAGAAAAATCAAAGTCATTGGAGATTATATCTAATAGTATTTCTTCCAATGCATCTGGTTACTCTTGGTTGGAATGGAATTCCGCCGATATGACTGGAAAGTATCTAAATGCTCCAAGCAGGGAAGAGATTCCTGAAACTATTAAGGAGCAGTTAATTGTTGAATTGTATTCTAAGTAAAACTCTAAAAATTTAAGATATATGTCTATCCTAGCATTTCAAATGCCTGAAAAGGTGGTAATGGATAAAGCCGATGACTTTCATGGCCTATTCACATTTAAGCCACTTGAAAAAGGATACGGAGTAACCGTAGGTAACGCACTTAGAAGAATTCTACTTTCTTCCCTTGAAGGTTACGCCATTACAGGGATAAAAATCCCTGGTGTATTGCACGAATTTTCTACCATAGAGGGAGTCGTTGAGGACGTCAGCGAAATGATCTTGAACCTGAAAATGGTAAGATTTAAGAAAATTGAAGATGTGGCAGATTCAAACATTACCGTAACTGTTGGTAAGAAGAAAGTTTTGACTGCAGGTGATTTGGCTAAAGCTACAACTTCGTTTGAGATTTTGAATCCAGAGCATGTGATCTGCACACTAGATGATGCTGCTCAATTCGAAATGGAATTGACGATCGAAAAAGGAAGAGGGTATGTTGCCTCCGACGACAATTCTCAACCTAGCGAAAATTTTGGCTTTATAGCTATCGATTCTATTTACACTCCTATTAAGAATGTAAAGTACAGTGTTGAAAACACGAGGGTCGAGCAAAAAACAGATTACGAGCAGTTGACACTTGATATCGAGACTGACGGATCTATTCATCCTGAAAATGCATTGAAAGGTGCTGCGAACATATTGATTCAGCATTTCATGTTGTTCTCTGATCAAAACATGATCTTGGATACACAAGAAGCAGGTGAGCCAGAGCAAGTAGATGAGGAGCTTCTGCACATGAGAAAAATGCTAAAAACTAACTTGAATGATCTTGATCTTTCAGTTAGAGCATACAATTGTCTGAAAGCTGCAGATGTAAGAACACTTGGTGATCTTGTATCTCTAGAAATTTCTGACATGATGAAATTTAGAAATTTCGGAAAGAAGTCTTTGGCTGAGCTTGAGCAACTTGTTTCTGACAAAGGACTTACTTTCGGTATGGACCTGAGTAAGTATAAACTCGAAGAAGAATAATGAGACACGGTAAGAAATTTAATCACTTAGGCAGACAGACTGCGCATAGAAGTGCGATGCTTTCTAATATGGCATCTTCACTTATCATGCACAAGCGGATCAATACAACTGTAGCTAAGGCCAAAGCTCTTAGAAAATACATTGATCCTATTCTAACCAAATCTAAAACAGATGATACCAACTCAAGAAGGGTAGTATTCTCCTACTTGCAGGACAAGGAATCTGTTACTGAGTTATTCAATACGGTCGCTGAGAAAATATCAAGCAGGCCTGGTGGATATACCCGTATTCTTAGAACTGGATCAAGACTTGGCGACAATGCCGAAATGTGCGTGATGGAACTTGTTGATTTCAATGAATTGATGTTGAGCGAAAGTGAAGGCAAGACCAAGACAAGAAGATCAAGAAGAGGTGGAAAGACTAAGACAGAAACTTCGGCTAAAGTCGAGGAAGCGCAGGTAGTCGAAGAAGTAACTGCTGAAGAAGTTGAAGTTAAGGAAGAGGTTGTAGAAGAGGAATCAGGAACTGAGGAGGTTGCAGAAACTGCAGCTGAAGTGGAGGTGCAGGAAGAAGTCGTTGAGGAAGTTGCAGAAACAGCAGAAGTTCAAAAGGACGTTGCTGAGGAGCAAGAAGAGCCAACCGTCGAGCCAGCGGATGAAACACCAAAAGCTGAAGACTCAAAGGAAAGTTCAGAAGAAGACAAAAAAGACTAGAATAACCGATCGTTTATCGAAAAAGAAGAAAGGGATTGAGCATTGCTCAATCCCTTTCTTTATTTTTAGGAAGTAACCTTCCAAGTATTAGATGAAATTACCGCTAGTTATACTCATTTTCTTCGCGATTGCCTGCAAACCGCAAGAAAAGAATCAAGCTCCCCCGCCTGTTGAACTCCAGACCATTGGTGAGTATACTCCAAACCCTGACGAAGTAGTGCTATTCCTCACTTTGGTGGAATCAGAAAAGTTAGAAACCGGTTGGCGCAGCACTGCTGAGGTAAAGAGACAGGTTAGAGCTGGATTTGGCTTTAACGAAAGTTTGCCACCAGGAAAGAAAATTACTGTTCAGTCGAAGGATGAGATCCCCGCTGGAGACTTTTACTGTGCCGCTGATTATCGGATGGCACCAGGTGGCGGTCTGTATGTTTTGAAATTCCTTTTAAGAAAATAACACATAATTATGAAGAGAGTCCTAGCCCTCATTTTTGGCTTGATGAGCCTGTCTGTGTTTGCACAATCT
>JBDWQX010000245.1:0-21810 GCA_039986395.1 Cyclobacteriaceae bacterium | reverse complement strand
CTTACTTTGGTTTGTGAATGCCATACCTCGCGCATATGACCACATCGCTGTTAAGTATGGATAGCGTTCATCCGGAGCGTTCATTGCTACGATCTTTTCCCACTGCTCAAACTTTACAAGCACATTATAGGGAATGGTCATGAAATGCTGTGTGGTTTCAAATCCTGGAACAGATAGCAGCGACTTATCGATGGTCTCTGTCATTCTAAGTGATGCTTCTATTGCCAAAGCTCCTCTTCCTTCCAAAGCTGCGCATGCAGCCAGAAAGTGATAATTATGATAATAGTAAAGTGGGAAAGCTCCTTGCGCTTTGCACTGTGCTGCATACAAACTATCTGCGGTCACCGCGCGGAGATTCACCTCTGTTCCCAAATGGTAGTCTCCTGTATTTATAAACGTATGCGAAGGCATGTGAACCAGGTGACCAGCCCCTGGGGCGATATCCCCCATTTTTGCTGAAGGTTGCAGACCGTCTTCTGGCGAACTTGAAGCCTCCGTGGCGTGAATCATCAAGTGGTTAGCGAGTGGGTGTTGCGGTGCAATTTCAATAGCTTTAGTCAAAGCCACCAGTATTTCTGGTGTCCATTCTCTTGCTGGGCCACCTTTGGTGTCGTACAAATCCCACGGATGTTTGAGCATTAAAGCTTCTGCTAAAAACGCTTGGAGGTTAGCATCATTCGGTAGCCGCTTAACAGCTGCTCGAAAGATATTTGCATGGTCCTCCAGGTTTGGTTCCAGCTCCCCAGCAACATACTTTGCTTTCATTGCCTCAATAAGTACCTTTTCCCAAGGTCGCAGGTTTTCTCCTACCTGACTTCCCATTTCTACCGCCCAATCAATTTCTTCCTTCGCCCGTGCATCGATGGGTGCATTATAGTTAGGGCCCAGCGTGTATGCCAATCCCCAATAAGCCATGGCAAATGCACTGTCCAATCGTATTGCTTCCCTAAAAGATCTTGCAGCTTCACCATGATTGAAATTGAATGTCAAGAGTAAGCCTTGAACAAAAAATCGATTGGCATCCTGCGAACCGGTCGAAGCATCAACCCAGTAGTTACCTAAATTATTAAATAAGGGTGCTTGAAATTTGGTCACCTGCTTTGAGCATGACATCAGTATTGTAATGGCTATGATTACCCCTACAAGGGCAACCATGACCTTCATCCAAAAATTCATTAGTTTTTTCATTTCTTTGTTTTCCATTTTGACGCCGCAAATCTGGAAAAACAGGATACGATGGCTTCACGAATTGAATAGACAATAGGTTGACTGAGCGTCAAACCAAGGTGAACATTAAGTAGACATCTACGCGATCTCGTTCAGAAAACTATTAAGCGTTTGATTCGATGGCAAGTTTAGTTTCTTCTTCAGTCGATATCGGGCAGTCTTCACACTCTCCGGCGAAATACCTAGCATATCGCCTAGCTCTTTTATGGAAAAATTCATTTTCACCAAAACACTCAGTCGCAAGTCATTATTTGTTAATGATGGAAATTTCTCATGCAGATGATCAAAAAAGCCCTGGTGCATATTTTCAAATCGGAGTTTAAAGTCTTCCCAATCCTGATCAACCTGGATATGTTTTTTTACTGTTTTTTCAATCGAGGTTAAATCCTTACTTACCTCGTTGGTCGACCGTTTCTTTATCTCCTGAATTGATTCGATCAGATCCTCAAAGAGTCGGTTTTTCTGAACAAAGTTTACGGTATAGGAAGCGAGCTCTCTATTTTTAAACTCAACTTCTTGTTTAGCTCGTTCAGCAATTTCTCCTGCTTTTTCCTCTCGACGTTTAGCAACTGCCTGCCTGCTTCGAACAATAATGAAAGACAGTGCTGCTATCAGAAAGATGATCACAATCAAAATCACAATCCTGCTACGTTGAAGTTTTGCTTCTTGCTCCAAGATTACGATTTGCTGCTCTTTGGCTTTGATTTGTCGCTCTTGCTCTACCGTTGCTAGCTGTGCCTCAAGTCTGGAGATGTTGCTTACCGTTTCTTCGCTAAAAATGCTGTCCCTTTCTTGTATGTACTGATCATAGTAGTAAATCGCTTTGTTTAAGTCCCCTTTCCTTCTGTTCACGATTTGGAGGTTGCTATATATTTCTTTCAACCATTTATGAGAGCCTATTTCTCTGGCATACAAAAGAGCCTCCTTCAGCGAAATTTCGGCAGCTGTCGGTTGATTTATTTCCAATTGAACCGTGGCTAGATCAAGCAAGGTCTTTGTCTTTCCTTCCACGTCATTAATTTCCTTACTTATTCTCAACGATTGATTGAGGTTATGAATAGCACTGCTGTAGTCCCTTTTTGCAAACTCCAACAACCCAAACCGATTAAAAACTTCCATTCGCCCATAATCGAATTTCTGCTGATCATGAATTTTCATTGACCTTCTTAAGAAATCTTCAGCAGCTTCAAATTTTCCTTGCTTAATAAAGATTGTTGCAATCTTTGAATAGGTGGTTGCAGATCTGCTTTCGGCTTTCGTTGATTCAAAAAGACGCAAAGCATCAAAGTAGAACTCCAGCGCCTTGTCGTCATCGAATCGATCCCCATAGATCAGGCCAATGTTCATCAGGCAGTTGGCTTCTCCCAACGTGTCCTGCATCGATCGATACAATTCCAACCCATCAAAGAGGTACCTCAGGCCATCATCGTAGCTACCCTTTGCCCAATTTGCAACACCAATCACTCGGTTGGCGAAGGCTAGTCCGTTGTCATCCTCAAGGACTCCAGCGAGTGCCTTGGCTTGCTGTCCGTAAATAATGGATTGAATTGGATTCACAATCCAGTATTCAAACCCCAGTTGATTCAGAATTTCTACTCTGACCGAATCTTCAACTTCATATTGAGACAACTCTCTCTCCAGGCTATCTATTTTTTGCCCAAAAGAAATTTGACCTAAAATCAGAAAAAACAATATAAAATGGCAATTTTTCATTTGCTACTGCAAATAAACCAACAAATCTTATCTTTTTGATGTTTCGAAAACTTCTTAATGTCGATTGATTTATATTTAGTGTCTAGCCAATCAACGTATGAAAAAGATTCTATTTACACTACTGTTAGTATCTGTGCTATCTGTTTTTGCCCAGAATCCCTATTTCCCTAAAACTCTTGGTATGCAAGCGCGCGCAGAGATCATCGATCTTTGGCTGGCCGAAAAAGTCAAGAATGATCTTCCGGGAATCATGAAACGATCTGGGATCGATATGTGGGTGGTCATTGCAAGAGAGTACAATGAAGATCCTGTGATAAAGACTTTGCTACCCGCAACCTGGCAATCCGCAAGACGGACCACCATGCTGATTGCCTTTGATCCTGGAGACAATAAGCCAATTGAAACGTTCGGAATGTCTAGATACAATACTGGAGATCTATTCAAAACAATATGGAACAAAGAGGAAAAGCCAGACCAATGGAAGGCATTAGCGGAGATGATTGCTGAGAAGGATCCTAAGAAAATTGGGATAAATAAATCTAAAACGTTTGCCCTTGCCGACGGGCTGTCTGCTACTCATTATGATCAACTGATGGAAGTGCTGCCAAAGAAATACCAGTCGCGTGTGACAGGAGCTGAAAATGTAGCCATTGGGTGGCTGGAGACTAGAACAGCCAGTGAAATGGCCGTTTACCCTACTATCGTCCGGATGGCACATCAGATCATAGCTGAGGGGTTTTCGGAAAAAGTAATTCAGCCTGGAATAACCACCACCGATGATGTGGTCTGGTGGTATAGGGATCGGATAAGAGAACTGGGATTTACCACTTGGTTTCATCCATCCGTTTCAATCCAACGAAAAGATCCAGAGTCTTTTGAGCATCTGAGGGCTTTTTCGGATCGCCCGGACAAACAAGTAATCATTGCAGGTGATTTGCTTCACGTAGATTTCGGAATAACCTATTTACGATTAAATACTGACACACAGCAACATGCCTACGTGCTTAAACCCGGAGAAAGTCAAGCCCCATCTTACCTCAAGGAAGCTTTCAAAAAAGGTAATCGCGTTCAGGATATTCTAACCTCCAATTTCAAGGAAGGTAGAAGTGGAAACGAAATTCTAAAGGCTACGCTTGATCAATGTAAAGCTGAGGAGCTGAAGGGAGTGATCTACACACACCCAATTGGATATCATGGGCATGGTGCTGGACCAAGCATTGGACTTTGGGATCAGCAAGGAGGAGTATCCGGCAGAGGCGATTACCCATTGTATAAAAACACAGCGCATTCTATCGAATTGAATGCTGGTGTGTATATCAAAGAATGGGAAAAAGAGATTCGGATAATGCTAGAAGAAGATGCTTTCTTTGATGGAGAGAGCACACGATACATCGATGGGCGTCAGACAGAGTTGATGACGATTCCCAGGAAGTTATTTCCAAATGAGTAACGGGCATAAACGCTTATTTCCATTTCTTTTATCTGACTGATTTTTTTCATTTTCTAATCCATAGATTTGCGGAATGGCAGAAGCGCAAGCGGACTACCTGGAGTCGCTGAACCCCCCGCAAAAAGAAGGAGTAATTAACGTTGAAGGCCCCTGCATGATCATCGCAGGTGCGGGTTCTGGTAAGACACGTGTGCTCATCTACCGAATTGCTCATTTGATAAAGGAGCATAACGTTGACCCCTTCAATATTCTGGCACTGACTTTCACAAACAAGGCAGCCAAGGAGATGCGACACCGGATCGAAGACATGGTGGGCACTGATGCAAAAAATCTATGGATGGGTACCTTTCACTCTGTTTTCGCAAGGATTCTAAGAGCAGAAGCTGGCAGTTTGGGCTACCCTGGCAATTTCACCATTTACGATACTGATGACTCAAAATCTCTTATTAAGTTAATTGTCAAGGAGTTCAATTTGGATGATAAAGTTTACAAGGCAAACATCGTTTACAATCGAATTTCAGGAGCAAAGAATAGGCTGGTTTCCTGGCGTGAATACTTGAATAATCCGATCTACGCGGAGGACGATAAACAGAATATGCGTCCAGAGATGGGCAGAATTTACAAGGCGTACTCGGAACGTTGCTTCGCGGCAGATGCAATGGATTTTGACGACCTGCTGTTCAACACTAACATTCTATTTCAAGAAAATCCAGATGTACTAAATAAGTACCAGCAACGCTTCCATCATGTGATGATTGATGAGTTTCAAGACACCAATATTTCACAATACATGATCGCCAAGCGATTGGCGGCTGTCCGGCAAAACATATGTGTGGTGGGAGATGATGCCCAAAGCATTTACGCTTTTCGAGGAGCAGACATTCAAAACATTCTCAATTTCGAGAAGGACTATCCAGATCTGAAGATGATTCGGTTGGAGCAAAATTATCGCTCCACAAAGACGATCGTCAATGCTGCAAATTCCATCATAAATAAGAATACTGCTCAGCTTAAGAAAAGCGTTTGGACAGAAAACTCTGATGGTGATCTGGTAGAATTAATCAAGGCAACTTCAGATAATGAAGAGGGCAAGTTGATCGCCTCTTCCATCTTTGAAAACAAGATGCATAATCAGGTTCCAAACAAAGACTTTGCTATTCTTTATAGAACCAACAGTCAGTCAAGGGCAATGGAAGAGGCCCTGCGACGGAACAATATTAAGTATCGGATTGTCGGCGGTCTCTCGTTTTATCAACGTCGGGAAATCAAAGATTTACTGGCCTATTTCAGGTACACAGTCAATCCCAACGACGAGCAGGCGATGCGAAGAATTATTAATTTACCAAAGCGTGGTGTTGGACCTGGCACCATAAGCAAGATGATGGTGGCTGCTGCTGAAAATGAAAAGTCGCTGTGGGAAATTATGGAGAAAGCATCGTCCTACGTTGGCAACAAGGGCGGTACACAAGTTGAAAATTTCGCAACATTGATCAAGTCATTTCGATTGACGAGTGAGAAAAAAGATGCGTATGATACTGCCTCTCAGATTGCAAAGACCTCTGGACTTTTGAAGGAACTCTACGAGGACAAAACGATCGAAGGCATGAGTCGCTATGAGAACACTCAGGAACTTCTTAATGCCATCAAGGAATTTACAGAGCTTCCTGATCGGGAAGATAAAAGTCTCGGGGCATTTCTTCAGGATGTTGCACTTTTAACCGACGAGGATAGAAGCGAAAAATCCGATGATGCCGTGACGCTCATGACCATTCATAGTTCAAAAGGCCTAGAGTTTGAATATGTGTATGTAGTGGGGCTAGAAGAAGATCTCTTCCCATCTCAGATGATGCTGAGCAGTCGCGCCGACTTGGAAGAAGAGAGACGTCTTTTTTACGTTGCAATCACTCGTGCCAAACGGAAGCTCTCCTTTAGCTATGCTTTAAATAGGTATAGATATGGAAGGTTAAAGAACTGTGAGCCAAGTCGCTTTTTGGACGAAGTAGATCCTCAGTTTATTAAGGTAAATCGAAAGTTTTCTTCGAGCGATCCGGTTTCTCCCGGAGTTAATTATGTAACCAAGAATTTCGTTAACAATCTCAAAAAAGAAACATCTAAAAAGAAATTTGCTAATCAGATTATCAATCACAAACCAAGCGCTGATTTTGAGCCAAGCGACACTTCAAATCTTGCTGAAGGTATGAAAGTCGAGCATCCAAAATTTGGATTCGGGTTGGTTACTGAAATTGATGAGCAAGGAGCTAATAAAAAAGCGAAAGTAAACTTTGAAAAAGCTGGAGAAAAGACGCTACTTCTAAGCTTTGCTAAGCTTCGTATTCTTTAAAGTTTTTATCGAATTCTTCCTGAATTTTTTCTTCACGAATAAGAACACCCAGGCAGCTTGGTAGGCAACCGCGCTAAAAATGACAACCCATAGAAGTGGCTCATTCCTCTCCCCTGATAGAACGAATCCCACCAGAAGGATTACTAAAATTTCCTCAAAATAAAGTCTGCCTCTCACTACAATTTTACTTTAACTCAAGATAAATCAGCCATGCGAGATATTTTTTCATTTACGACGAGTTGACTTTACAACGTGATGAACAGCGTTATTTTTCGACAGAAGAATCAACGACGTTGTTGATCTATCACAATTTTTTTGATGTTAGCCAGATGAGCTACTTGTCAATAACGATCTTGGCCTCCATTGATCCTTGCTCCGATCTAAGCCTGATCACATAGACGCCATTTTCAATACCTGAAACGTCGACTGACAACACGTTGTTGAATTCTCTCCGAAGCAATTGTGACTTGATAGCTCGACCGCCTAAGTCCAGTATACTCACTTCAAAATCGATACCATGTGCCAGATTTTCGGTTGAGACATAGAATGTCTCTCCATTGACAGGGTTTGGATACAACTTCAATTGATCTGAAACAACCTCAGTAGTGTGGTAGATCGCAATGATCTCAGAGTAAGAACCCTTCCCATCAAAGTCAGTCTGCTTCAATCTGTAGAAGTAAATACCTTCGGAAACACCTGTGTCAGTAAATTCATAAGACAATGTGCTAGAGGAATTACCAGCACCATCAATTTCTACCAAATCCGTAAATGTCTCGCCATCCAAACTACGTTCAATTGTGAAAAAATCATTATTCAATTCTGTCGCTGTTGACCAATTTAGGTTAACACCTTCCGCAGCATTTTCTGCACTGAATGAAATCAATTCTATCGGCAGTGGAGAACTTGCATCAACGTGCGGATCAAACGTACTGAAAGAGCTCAGTCCAAGAACAAAAACATCAGCTGTCGCAACAGAAAAATCAACGACTGTCGGGTTCTCATCCGAGGAGCCTCCACCCGTTACCAACGGATCCAGTTCCATATCTCCATCTACCTTTAAGATTACCATTCCGTTCAAAATATCGGTTGTTGTCAGTGATGAGCCTTCACCCGCATTCACAGCGGAAGTAAGATCTGTAGCTTCTTGATCAAGTGCATAGAACCGTACATACACATTTGTAACTGGTTGAGTGGTAGGTTCTATGTACCAATTTCTATTTAGGTAATAAATTGATCCTCCATCATCTCTTACATTTCCTGATCCACTAAGCACCCGGACTCCCCAGCAAGTAGTCCCTAGGTTGTTTCCAAACGGATTGATAGAGAACACCAAATTTCCAGAAAGATCCGTTACGTCTACCCATTGATATCCGTTTAAATCAACACATTGACCACCAGACGCTTCGAAATCCGCTTGTAGTGATCTTACAGTATTAACTCCTGCCACTGGACTTGCGAGGTTAAATGGATCAGTGAAAGTTTGAGCTTCCACGTAATCGGGAATTCCATCGCCGTCTGTATCTGTGGTAGCACTTAATGGTGCATTGGCACCTCCATTTTCAAGAATTTCCTCAAGCGCGTCACTAATTCCATCGCCGTCAATGTTGCCGTCATCATCGCTGCCTCCATCAAGAAATGGGTCATTTACATCGTTCGGATTGTTACCATTAATGACCTCATAGTAATCTGGAACTCCATCACTGTCGGTATCAGTGGTTAGACTAGGATCAGCAGGGCCGCCTTCAGCGGTTATCAGTGCCTCTAGTCCATCTGGTATTCCATCACCATCTGTGTCATTATTTCCTCCACTCGTTGGAGCATCAGCCGAGAATGGATTTGACCCATTGTCCACTTCAATATGATCTGGGATTCCATCTCCATCTGTATCAGTAAAAATCGTTATAGGTGCAGTTGCTCCATTGGTTACCAGAATTTGTTCCAGGGCATCACTAATTCCATCACCCAATATTCCGTTGGTTGTACTTACGTCTGTATTTGGAGAACCACCCGAAACTGGGTCATCACCGTCATTAAAGTTTGTTCCAAATGCCGATTCGAAATAGTCTGGGATTCCGTCGGTATCGGTGTCCGTTGTCAAGTTGACTGTTGTACCAAGGCCAAAGTTTGTGGCACCTGTAAAGTCTACTCCAGTGAAAGTCACTATCTCTGAAGTAAAGGATTGTGCAGAATAAGTTCGTAGCACCCCATCGCTGAAATCAGTGTTTGCATCAACAATGAGACTTAGTTCGGATGTGGTTTTTGCTCCGTACCCAAGTCCTGTCAGATCAAACGCAACATTGACCGTCCCAATATCATTTGTTTCATTCACACCCCAAATTCGTGTGACACGCATTCCTATTCCAGGTGGAACCGTCGTAGAGGTTTCTCCAGTAACGCCATTATCATTACCCCAAACCAGGAAGTCACCACTAGCAAGGCTTGAAGGATTAGTAACAGTCACAATTGCGTCAGAATTATTGCTCGTGCTACTTGACTGTGAAAACCCGTAGGTTGAATTAGAACCAATGCCAGCAATATCATTGCTGTAAGAGCCTAAGCCGAATATCGATGTTCCGCTATTGTAGGTATAGTTTAATGCTGTGATGTCCAGAGTAATACCGTACTTCAAAGCCAGATAGGATTCAACATCCCTCCTTGCTGTTGTGGCTAATGAAGTGGTATACACAAGTATCTCAGCCACTCCGCCTCCAATGGAGGTTCCCACATTTCCACGATCATTACCTACATAGTAAGTCCACGCAGCATCGTCGGATAGGTTAGATACAAAAACACGAGAGTGTAGCTCATAATTGGCAGGCCTTGCCTGGGTAGTTCCATCGCCAATGTCGGTGCCATCTACGAAATTATCTCCGTTTCTCACATCTGCCGGAGTATTGGAAGCATCAAAAATATTGGTAGTCCCGCCATAACCTATTCCTAATCCATCGTCATTGTCATCATTTGTAAAGGGGGTGGTATTTGCATCGGTTGATGCATCACTGTAAACAATGAATATAGACCTTGGATTCAGATTCGTTGTTGCTAAATCCAAATAGGTATTGGCATCATCAAATGTAACTACCGCATTTCCATTAAGCTGGTTGGTATTGTACGTTGGTCTAACGGCAAATGTAGCTTGATCAAAATCATTACTGTTACCACTTTGATCTCGCCAGAACTGCACCAAGTCCCCACTTTCGGCAGCATTTGCGCTACCTTCTTCCACATCAGTGTCTGCCTTTAACCATAAGGTAAGACCAGTCAGATCGGGTTGTGATGGTAGTGCTAAAGTAAAACGATCCCCATCTGCAAAGCTCACTCCCGTAAAAGACAGCGTATCATTTGCTAGGGATGAGGCCGCAACGGAAGATGTTATCGTAGTAAAGTCGTCCACGTTATTCAAAAGGAGAGAATACAGGGAAGCCGTTTGGGGACGATCACTGAAGTTAGTAATTCCGCCTACGTAAACTTTAACAGTTACAGTTCCTGGACTGCCTGTGACTGCCACTCGCCACTCCGCTGGAAGCCTTTCATCAAATTCTGCAGGTTTCTCGTTTGCATCTGGATCCGTTTTGCTACCACCTGTGTCACCATCATATCCCCAAATGAGGTATTCATCATCATCCAAATCAGAAAGACTCTCCATTTTTACAATTGCTCCTGTATTTTGCGATACTGATTGTGTTTGGTCTAGTCCGTAATCAAGGTGCTTTCCTAGTCCAGCGATGTCAAAGTCATGTCCAGTATAAGTGAAAAGATCCACCGCGTCAGCCGTATAGTTTTCAGTGGATACATCCAATGTGATGCCATACTTTAGGGCCAGATAAGATTCAACGTCACGTCTTTGAGCAGTCGTTAGTCTTGCACTGTAACTTAAAACTTCTGCAACTAGGCCAGAATAAGATCTGTCATTATCAAAGTTATCACCAATTCGGAAAGGATTGTCCGTAAGATCGGCGTGAGTGCCTGCTGTCGTTTCGGTGTATGCAGTTCCATTTGCAAACATTTCCTGTGCAGTCGGTCCAGCATCTGCGTTATTTCTCACATTAAATACAATGACATTGTCATTACTTACAGAGGTAGGAGTAATTGCTGAAATATCATAATTATCTGTTTCCAATGTTTGTCCAAACAAATCACTTCCGATAAAATTCTCGTCACCGATAAAGAAACCGGTTGATTGCTGAGCTTCAAAGCCTAACACATACCCATTCGTCGCAGTATTGTTAATCGCTACATCTGGCTTAATAACCATGAAATACTCATCCGTATAAAAACCATCAATAGTCTCTAAATTGTCACCACCTGTAAATTGGACCGCATCATTAAAGTTAATTGCGTCACTAACCAAAGTAGGCTGATCTACCGTAGCACCCTGAACAATATCCTTACTATTTCCACTTTGATCAGCCCAACTACTAACAAGTCCGCCAGAAGAAGTCACACCTTGATCACCCCTAAACCACATAGCGAGTGCATTTGAGCCGCCAGGCGATGCGGTTTGTATATCTCCGCCAATTGTGAAAAAGTCAAGATCGGTAAAATCGACAGAGGTAAACGTCACGATGTCTCTTCCATCAACATTGGTGACAATACCAGCACTATTTACACTTCCCTGCGTATCAAAATCATCTGGAACAGTGTTTCCTGTTGCCATAGTAATCAAATTGATGGTAGAATTATCAATATCCAATCCAAGTGAGGTAATGTCAAAGGATACTGTCACTGTTCCTACATCTCCTGTCTCGTCAACCTGCCACACTTTGTTAAGCATTTCGATTACCCCTGGAGGTACATTTAAAGTAGTGAACGTATTGGCAGCTCCGTCATTTCCCCAAACAAGGAATTCACCATCAGCCATGGCCGAGGCACTTTCCATTCGAACGATAGATCCTGAATTTACGCTTTTAGAGCTTGTTTGATTTAGTGCGGATGAGGTATTAACACCGATCCCAGCAATGTCGGAGTCATAGGCAGACGCAAGGGGATAAATGGGATTCCCTACACCTCCTACCGTATACGCCTGGGCTGTTATATCCAGTGTGATACCATATTTAATTGCCAAATAAGTTGCTACATCTCTTCTATCATCATCGCTCAATCTTACTGAGTAGCTAATGACTTCTGCTACGGTCCCGTTATAAGGATGCCTTGGAGCAGAATTTACTTCATCACCAATATCGTACTCAGTATCAGAATAATTTGTATATGAACCAGTTTGAGCTTCAGCGTTTCGAACATTGATACCATTCAAAAAGATATCATGAGCTGTTGCGCCTAAATTACTTCTCCCATTCATCAGCGCAGGCTGATTGAGATTAGCTGTAGTAGACGTAAACGCACCTCTATATCCTCCATTACCTGCTGAATGCGTAATTACCTCATTGGCAATCAAGCCTGAAGTTGGGCCCAAACCAAGTCGTGCGAACTCATCTACTTCAAATCCGACAATTGATCCAGTAGACTCACCGCTGTTGTATATCTCGCTAGGTTCCGTTACTACAAAATATTCCACGGAGTAAAAACCTGCATCGCCCTGTAGCACATCACCTCCATCATAGGAGAATACTGGGTTCCCATTCAAATCATCTGCCACAAATGTTGGCTGCTGCTCTGCAAGGCTTTGACTTGCGAAGTTTGCACCACCACCCTGATCAGCCCACTGACTCACGGTGCTTCCATTCAGCGTCACTCCCCGACCAGCATCAAGCCATAGTGACAGGTTAGTGGAAACGTCTCCAGGTGATGTAGCTACATCGTCAACACCAAGGGTAAAAAATTGTCCATCAGTGAAATTGACACCTGCGAAAGTCAACAAGGATCCGGAAATTGTAGGGCTCGATGTTACGGAGCCAGAGGACATGGTTGTGCTATTGGCAATGATGAGTTGGTACGTGCTTCCTGCTTGTACTCCTATTCCTGCAAGGTCGAAGGTCAAATCCACAGTTCCAACGTCATTATTTTCCACAACGGTCCAGATTTGGGTAATTCGATTTGTCACGCCAGCAGGCACATCTCCGCTATTAAATGCGATGCCTGCTCCATCATGCCCCCAGATCAGATAATCTCCCTCATCTAGACTGGAAGGATTACCTATTTCAACCTCCTGTCCTGAAACACTCTTGGAAGAAGTTTGATTGAGCCCCTGTGAGTCATCTCGAATTATACCAGCAATTGAATTTGAATAGGTCGGATTGTTGTAGATAGCCGAACCACCTACGGTATAGCCTGTTGCAGATATATCTAGGGTAACGCCATACTTTAATGCTAAATAAGTTTCAATATCTCGAATCTGTGCATTTGTAAGGGATGAAGATGTGTAAGCTAAAAATTCTGCAATCTGTCCATCCAATTCATTACCTCCTGTATCATCATCACCCAATACATAGTTGAATACACCAGTTCCTCCATCACCAGTTCCTGCAGTCGAATATGCAGCTTCCAATGATGTTCCATTCTGGAAGATGTCTGCAACAGACCCAACATGTTCTATTGTCCAAACACTGGCTTCCCTCTGGTTTATTGCGGTTCCAAAATCAGTCGTACTTGCGTATCTGCTATCTTCAAACCAATACCTATCATCACCCGCTCCACCTCTAAATTCAAAAAATGCATCATCGGAATTAACACCAGTTAAGTTATCCAGGCCAACCAGAAAGAAGGTCCAATCACCATCGGAATTTGTAAAAGATCCTTCTAAAGAGGTCGCATTATCATTAAACTCCACCACTGGATTACCGTTGATTGCGTTCGTTACATATGAAGGGAAATCTGTCCCAGCTTCTGTCGCATCGTTGTTGTTACCACTTTGATCTGCCCAATCAGAAACTGCATTGTTCGAATGAGTAACTCCCAGATCGGCTCGGAGCCATAGTGCTAAGTTTGTGACAAAATCTCCTGGGCCAGTAATTGCGTCGGAAACCCCCAATGTGAAATACTGTTGATCGCTTAAATTGATATTAGAAAACGTCACATAATCTACGTTATCAATATTTTCAATGGTCCCTGCGGTAGAGACTGTTGCTGAACTCAATCCAGATGGGAGCGACGCACCACTTGGTAAGGTCAATAAATTAAATGTTCGCCCCTCATACCCAAGTGTATTGATATCAAAAGAGATATCTACCGTTCCTGCGTCGCCGGTTTCTGAAACCCTCCAAATTCGTCTTATCCTGTTATCCACTCCAGCTGGGGTCTGAGCTGTTGTAGTAGTTGTTACTCCATTATCATGCCCCCAAACAAAGAACTCTCCATCATCAAGATCGTTGGCGTTGGACACTCTCACAATGTTGCCCGTGACACTTTCCGCCACGGTCTGGTTTAGTCCCTGCGAGATATCTAAACCAATACCTGCAATATCATCGGAATAACCAGAAAAGTTGGTGTTATCAAAAATCGACACACCTCCAACAGTGTAGTCTTGAGTAGAAATGTCTAAGGTTATTCCATATTTTACTGCCAAATACGTTTCCACATCTCGCCGTTTTGAAGTACTTAGTTCTCCTAGAAAAGCAATGACCTCTGCCACATCTCCAGTATAGAAATCGCTCGCACCTCCATTTCGTGCACCCAAAAGAAAGTTCTCGCTAGGCTCAACGACTGACCCGATAGCTCCTGACGTTATATCTGCAGCTCCACCAAGAAAGGTGTTCGTGTTAGATGTACTTGTAAGCGATGCCACAATTTGCCACGAACCAGTTCCAGCAGAACCAGTGCCAAGAGTACCTCCGCCAACAATCTGAACAAAATTACCTCCAAACAAACCTAATTGATACTGTCTGGTGGAACCTGCACCACCACCAGCACGAGAAACCAGTGTACCTGCAGCTGTATTAGTATTATACGCCACAAATAGAGACCAACTGTCCGTGGTGCCAGTAAAATTTAAGATGTCACCAGCGTCCATGTAATTGCTAACCCCATCAAATGATACAGCGGCATGGCCGTTCACTGCATCTGCTGTATATGTTGGCCCACAGCCTACGGCAGTAGCAACATTGTTATTACCACTCCAGTCGCCCCAGCGATTAATTCCATTCGAAAAGTTTGTGAGAGCTGCACTGTCGGCCTGAAGCCATAGCAAAAATGTTTCAGTTGCATCACCAGGCACTGATACCACAGAAGGGGTTGGAATAGTCTGTATTTCGCTTGTAATTATGACATTGTCAAAAGCAACTCCATCGTCTGTTCCAGCGCCACTTGAGCCAAAATGGACTCGGAATTGAGCCTGCGGATTATTATCTAACTCACAGGGAAGGGTAATCGTCGCTGTTTGCCAGGCACCGTTATCATTTTCCCAAACGTCGACATTCGTGAAAGCGACAATACTGTTATCTGTATACCAGTTCGTACCCTCGCCAACTGCACCAAGTTCAAACCAATTAGCCCCCGCATCATCTGAGTATTCTACATGAAAACCGTCACTATTGTTTCCGGTATTGTATCGGATATCAATGCTAAAGGTCATATTGTAGAAACCTGTCATATCAATAATAGGGCTATTGATCGTGGCATCCTCGTTGTTATCGTAGTCAGCTCCATCATTTGGAAACCCCCAGAAATTTCCAGTTGCCCCATTATTCATGGCCGCCTGCATATTTGCCGCCCTTAGCCACGGATTTACTCCAACGTCGGTCCAGCCTTCGTCTCCTGAATCAAAATCAGTGGTATAAACAGTTGTCTGCGCAAAACTCTGTGTAAGCGAACATGTAAAAAGTCCAACCAGAACAAATAGAACTTTGCTATTCAACGTGAAATTGAATTTCATATGTGGCATGATTAATATTTCAGTCGTGGTTTATCATTGATTCAAAAAATCAAATCAATAGCTGGTAACTGTAAAAGTAGCACTATTTCAAGATGAAATTTAGCTATCAGGTGTATAAATCGATGTGATTTTCGTCAAAATGGACGTTTTATGGCACCAAACAAAGCTTGGATGTAATCAGAACTAGAAAAAGGTTGCCAAACCTTCTTCTTTGTCTTGCAAGGGACCAAATTTGTCAGAAGAACAAAACATAGGCAGAGTGGTACTATCAATCAGTAAGAATCATCATAAACTCATAAATTGCGATCTCATTTAATCGCATGAAGAAGGTTCTAATCATCGGAGGAGGCATAATTGGCCAGTTTTGTGCTTATTATCTGGCAAAAGCAGGTCACCAGGTGACCATTGTCGACGATAAACCAAAAATGACTCCTGCTTCAGAGGGGAATTGCGCCCTTGTCACCCCTAGTCACATCATTCCTTTAAACTCTTTCAGCGCTATTTTTCAGGGCATCAAATGGCTAGGGAAAAAGGATGCTCCGCTTAAAATCAAACCGCAACTTGACAGAAGGTTTTTACTATGGTTTCTAAACTTTATGCGGTACAGTCAATCAGCTCACATCGAGAAAGCGATCCAGGCCCGCCATGTACTTTTACAACAGAGCTTCAAGCTTTATGAATCCTTTTTCCAGGAGGAACCAAATAAGTCAGAGTGGAAAAAGGGTGGATTGCTTTATGCGTGTAGGAACCACGAATCGATGGCTCAGTTTTCACATGAAATTGAGGTACATCAAAAATTCAACATGCACAATAGTCGAATGTTGTCAAAGGATGAGATAGTAGCTCGAGAGCCACTTTTAAAGTCTGGCGTTGTTGGGGGTGTTATCATGGAAATGGATGGGTGGCTAAATCCTGCTCAGCTACTCCAAGATCTGAGGAAGATAAATGAGAGCAACGGTGTAACATACATCCAAGCCAAAGTAAAGTCCTTCGCTGCAAATCAAGCAGGAATACAATCGATCAAAACAGATCAAGCAGAATTGCAAGCCGATGAATTTGTCCTGGCTGCAGGTGCCGTATCCCCTCTGCTTGCCAAAGAGCTACAAGTACGAATACCCGTAATTCCAGGGAAAGGATACAATCTTACTGCAGAAAATCAAGCAGTCGCACTCAATCAGCCGGTGTACATGGTGGAACGGAGAGTTGTAGCAACACCCTGGGAGAAGGGCTTTCGCATTGGCAGTACAATGGAATTTGCTGGCTACAATTTGGACCTGACGAAGAGTCGTCTCGAAGTCTTGAAGCGAGCTGCAGGCGAATACCTGGAAATTGATATGGAGAATCTTGAAATGAAGCCGTGGGCAGGCTGGCGGCCCATGAAGGACAATGGAATTCCGATCATTGAAAAAAGTAAGATCAAGAATCTTACTATAGCGACTGGTCACAGCATGGTAGGCTTAAGTATGGCACCCGCCACTGGATTTATTGTGAACGAATTGATCAACGAAACAGGAGTCTAACCTCCAATACTTGTTTCAAGCTCGGCGTAGTAGATTTCCTTTTCCCGATCTCCGAATCGATAGGCAATGTCCTTGAGTGCTCTTACTGTTTCCAAAGATCTTGGACTTAGCTCTAAAGCTTTCTCATAGAATTTCTGTGCCGATTGGTAGGATGAAATCGCTTTCGGACCTGCATCATTCTGATCAACTAACTGATCATAGAAAATACCTAAAGCATCATACGACTTACCTAACAGTGAATTGGTTTCAAACGTGTTATCAATCTTTGCTGCGGTTGTGATTTGAAGAATGGCTGCTCCAAAGATCGATCGAACTTCATTTTCATCATTTGAATAGATCCCACGATCATATAAATTTTTTCCACTTACTAGTAGTTGGCGGTAAATCAAAGCCATCTCCCCTTGTGCTGATTCCCTCCACTGCGGATCTAGAAGTACCGCTCGATCGAGATCGTTGTAGGCGGCCAAGTATGGATCACTACCGATTTCCGATGAGCTAGTGCCTGCTTTTAGCAAGCTTAATCTAGCCATCCCTCTGTAATAGTACGCTTTGCTTCTGGTCTCGCTGTCCATCCCACGTGTGGTTTGGAATGCCTTGTTCATATCCTGAATCGTACGTTCGTACGCTCCGCTGTGATAGGCGATAATCCCAGGAGAAACAAAATTCTGAGAATTTGCACTGAAGATTAGTGCGGAAAAAAATATTACTAAAAAAGCTCTCATACACCCACGTTCTTAGACGCAAAATTACAATTTTTGGTGTTCAAACAAATCTTGTTCCAACTATTTAAAATTCATCGAAAAGGAACCGATCATATTGCCCGAGAAATACTACCTGGATTATTTCATGTATGTGCTTGATTTCGTTGAAAAACAATATGAGCACGTATTGGATGAACCGGAGTATCTCTTCTATCAGTCTTTTCGAAACCTCTCTGAAGAGGCACAATGCCTGTACCTGCGGTTCTCAAACCGACGTGGTGATTTTTTCAGGATAAATAAGATTTCATATTCGGAGATTACAGACGTGCATGGTGCGAAAGAAGAGCTAGTCCATCATTCATTTGTTCGGATAAACGAAAACGATGATGTGGCTCAATTCAGGCTTTTCACAAAAGCGGAGCTTATTGGTCACTTTGATTTCCTTCATAAATCTCAAAAGAAAGAAGAACTGCTGCTTGAACTCTCGGAGTTGGACACGCAAACAGTTCACGAAAGCGAGGAAATAGCGGAGGTCCTTAAAAATGAAGAAGTTGAGTTCATTAAACTGCTTTTTTTCGGCTACTACAGAGGAAGAATGACTGATTTTGTAATCCGAGATGTAGGAAATGTAAAAATTGAAAAGCTCGACGAGACCAAATTCAAGCCCTGGTTTCAATCACGAGAAGAGGCTCTCGCTGTTTTGCATATTTCACAATTTCGTCGCCTAATCTACGAAGTGCAAGAAGCAGAATTACCGCTGGAGAATTTCTTGGAAGAGATACCGTGGCAGCAATGGTTAAAATATCCGCGCTCCTCAAAATCGGCAGAAAAATTACTATTGAAGATCGCGTACTACTTTGAGCAACTTGGTGAGTTGGAACAGGCCTTAGCACATTATTCTTTTACAGAACGACACCCTGCACGGGAGCGAAAAATTCGGATTTTAGAAAAACTGGAAAGAAGGGAAGAAGCATTTGAAGTAGCGAATGCTATTCTAGATAAGCCCGCCAACGCCACCGAACTGACCTTTGCCACCGACTACCTCAACAGATCGGGTATCCGAATCAACCGAAGTATGACGGAAAGATTGAAGGGTGCTCCATCTATCTCAATCGTTAAAGATCCAGAGGTTAAAGTTGAGCAGGCAACCATTGAATACTTTGAAGAACAAGGATGGCAGGGTTTTCATGCCGAGAACTTCCTTTGGCGAGGCATCTTTGGATTGGTTTTCTGGGAGGAGATTTTTGACGAAAGCCATGGCTCCTTTCATCAGCCATTGCAGCGGCAACCCTCCGACCTAAATGACGATGTATTTTTTGAATCTCGTGCTCACTTGCTTGAAGCCAAGCTCAAATTTTTCGGCAGTCGGAAGAAAATGATTCATCACATTTCACATCTGTACGAGGAGAAAGACGGCATAGCCAATCGATTCGTCACCTGGCATGAAAGCCTGCTACCCTCCATTCTTGTTATGATCAAAAAAGTACCATTGAAAGGACTAAAGGAAGTCCTTTTGGAGATGTCTAAAGACATGAAAGAAAACAGTGCAGGTTTTCCAGATTTGTTTCTCTGGAACGAAACCACCTACCAATTTTACGAAGTAAAATCTCCAAACGATCACCTATCTGCACAACAGTTGTTTTGGTTGGGATTTTTGGAGAAATGCAAAATCAAAGTGGATGTTCTTCGAGTGAACTATCTTAACTAACGTGAGTCCGGATAAGATTTTTGAAAAATGATCCTCTGATGGTCTGTTCACTATACCTTTTTTAATTCCTCCCTTGAGGGAAGTTAGGTGGGTGTTTTTTAATAATCTTTCAAATCTGAAACAGAAATATCCCCTTTAGTCTCCTCAAGGGGACATTTCACCCAAGTCACTTAGAACTCACGTTAACTAAGTATTCTGCTACTTTTCTTGTAGTGAATATTTCTTTCCTTCAAATGCTTCATAAAAAATTCGAAGCAGGTTTCATGCTTACCAATTAGTTCGGGAGGAAAAACTCCCTTCTCTTGAAACAGGCCTTCCAAAAAAAGATTAGCAGCTGCCGTAGCAGTGTACCCAGTGGTCCTGGCCATAGAGGACGTTTTCGTTGCTTCATCATATTCGTCATGAAGTGTGTAAACAACTTCCTCCTCTTTCCCGTCACTGTTTTCTCCTTTCACAGTTATTCTCATGACTGTTTGTTCGGCCTCCTCTTCTTCAAGCTTCCATTCGTTAAACAGGATCTGGCTTGTAAAATCAAGTGGAGACAGATCTACACCCTTCACCTTCACTTTTTCTGTGCTGAAAAATCCACTTTCCTTTAGTACACGGACATACTCCACGTGCCCAGGATAACGCAACGTCTTCTCTTTCATATTCGGAATATGAGGCATGGTATAAATAATCGATCTCAATCCGTCTGAATTGAACGATTCCAGCGTGCCTACATGCTCAAACTCAACGTACTCACAATCAGTAAGTGGTTCCCTTTCAATCTCTACTCCATTTTCCACATACCTTGCCGGGCGCGTATATTCTTCAATAACATCAATGGGAGAAAAAGGAGCTTTGTAGCAAAAAGGCCACTTTTTGGTTTTCGGAAGGCCTCCAACCAAGCATTCAAAATCTGTCAACTTCATTTTTTCATTGTAGTACCCCAAGATGATGTTATCCATTCCAGGTGCTACTCCACAATCCACAATCGCTGTCACGTTTCTTTCCTTTGCCAGAACATCCAATTCCAAGGAATTCTCCGGAAAGAAAGAAATGTCCACCACATTTTTCTCAGCTTCGATTATGGCTTTCAGTGTCCTGAAGCCAAGAAAGCCCGGCACTGCACACACAACCAGATCATACCCTTTGATCAGGCTTTGGAGCATCTCCTCGTTAGTGACATCCAATTTCTCAACAGATAAATCACCACACTTTTTAAGTGCGCGTTTCAAGACATTTTCATCAAGGTCTGTCAAGGTCACCTCATGTTTTTTCACTAGATCAATGGCCATGGCACTACCGACCATACCAGCACCCAATACAATTATTTTGCTCACAATAAAAAATTTGAAAGATTAGAGATAGATTTTAGAAAAAGCGAGAACGTTAGAAATCACAATCCTGGAATCAGGACCCAAGGCATTTTAGAAATATCTACTTTTTGGACTTCTATCATCTTGGATTCTTCAAATGTAGCACGAATCCAATTCAATTTTCTAGATTCCACCCATGTAAACTTCCCTACTGAATCCGATATTTTTGAAATAAATTGAAGCCCAATCCTTAACGCGCAAACAATGAAATACTTCCTATTTACGATTCTCACGTGCTTTTCATTTATCGGGTTTTCCCAAGAAGAAAAGAAGAGCGAGACTGACACAACGAAAGAAAAGAAAGCAACGAAAGAACTCCCGCTTGAACCTGGAAGAAGCTTTCAACTGAAAACGAATGAAGGTACCTGGCTACAACTAGACGTTAGCCCAGATGGGACCACTATTGTCTTTGACATGATGGGTGACATCTACTCGCTGCCTATTGGAGGAGGCCAGGCAAAACCAATCACTTCTGGAATGGCCTTTGACACCCATCCGAGGTATAGCCCTGACGGAAAATCACTAGTCTATACCTCGGACAAAAGCGGTTCAGAAAACATATGGACCCTGGATTTAAGTGACGAGGAAGCCGAGCCCAAGCAAATCACCAAGGACAACGACAAGTACTACCAAGAAGCTGAATGGACTCCAGATGGAAAATACATCATTGCTGCGAAGGGTATTCGTACGATGAAGCTTCATATGTACCACAAAGATGGAGGCGGCGGTATTCAGCTTATAAAGAAGCCAGATGGACTGCAGACATTGGAGCCAGCATTTGGTAGCGAAGAACGATACATTTGGTTTTCTCGTAGAATCGGAGCTTGGCAGTACAATGCGGCAATGCCCCAATATCAGATTGCAACCTACGATAGAGAAACTGGGGAGATTACGACTCAAACTAACCGGTATGGATCAGCATTTACTCCCACCCTGTCTTCTGATGGTAAGTGGTTAGTCTACGGAACACGATACAATACCGAGACAGGTCTTGTAAAAAGAAACTTACAAACGGGTGATGA
>JBDWQX010000244.1:0-6583 GCA_039986395.1 Cyclobacteriaceae bacterium | reverse complement strand
CGATTGTTGCCTCAACATTTCAGCTGAACCATCTGCCACAATTCGACCTTTATTTATAATCAAGATTCGATCACATGTGGCCTCTACCTCGGAAAGTATGTGGGAGCTGAGAATAACTGTTTTCTCCTTACCAAGATCCTTAATTAGTTTTCTTATTTCCACAATTTGATTCGGATCAAGCCCAGTAGTTGGCTCATCAAGAATCAGCACCTCAGGATCATGAATCATTGCTTGAGCCAGCCCTACTCTTTGTCTGTACCCCTTTGATAGTTCATTGATATTTTTATGTTTTTCTGCTGTTAAACCACATCGTTCAATCATGTCCGAAATCCGGCTTGAAATCTCGCTTTTTTCAACTCCTTGAATTTCGGCGCTAAATCTTAGGTAGTCGACAATTGGCATGTCGAGGTAAAGCGGGTTGTTTTCTGGGAGGTAACCTATCTTCCTTCTAACTGTCTCGGAATCGGTATGAATTGATGAGCCTTCAACATTCACGTTTCCTGTGGTCGGCGCCATAAAACATGTGATCATCTTCATGGTCGTACTCTTCCCTGCCCCATTAGGACCAAGGAAGCCAACAACTTCACCAGTGTTTATCTCAAAGGAGATATCATTCACCGCTTTCTGCGCTCCGTATTTTTTCGTTAGATTTTCAACAACAACTGACATATTTCTTAGCTTTCTATGAAAACGCTGCAATAATAAAATCTCTGCGAAAAAAGTTCAAAATTTGAGCTTGTTAATTTTTGTTAATCGATCCTCTGTATACCTATGAAAATTGGTCTCATATCAGATACGCATGGCTACCTCGATGAAAAAGTTTTTGAATATTTCAAGGACGTAGATGAGGTTTGGCATGCTGGTGATATTGGCACTGAGGAAGTACTGGAAAGATTGCAAGCTTTCAAACCGACGATTGCTGTTTACGGGAATGTTGATGGAGGTAAGCTCAGGGTGGAATGCCAGGAAGGAGAAGTATTTGAAAGGGAAGGTGTGCGCGTCTTGATCACTCACATCGCTGCCAAGCCACCACGATACAACAAGCAAGTGTTGCCTCTAGTGAAGAAGTACCAGCCAAAATTATTGGTGTGTGGACATTCACACATCTTACAAGTGATGCCGGACAAAAAGAACAATCTGCTATTCATGAACCCGGGCGCAGCAGGTCGACATGGCTTCCACAAAGTGCGAACGCTCTTGCGCTTCGATGTGGACACGGGCGAAGTGAAGAATCTGGTGGTCATTGAGTTGGGTTCGAGAAGTGCTCGGGTTTCCCTATGACCCTTCATGGAAAAGGTTTCCGAGTTTACTCATAAAATTGCTAATTTGTTACTGGAAATCTTGTAGCCAAAAACCTAACCCTTTATGAAGAACGCACTTTTCTTATCACTCATCTTGATCCTGTTTACAATCGATGCTAACAGTCAGAGACGAAAAAATCAATCACCGGCATATACTCCTGTCGACAGTACAATTTACCAGGGTCTTAAATGGCGCAACATCGGGCCTTTCAGAGGTGGACGAAGTGTTGCCAGCAGTGGAGTCGTTTCAGATCCAATGACCTACTACATGGGAGGTACTGGTGGAGGAATTTGGAAAACGGAAGACGGAGGTATTTCGTGGAATAATATTTCAGACGGGCAATTAGCGACTGGTACTGTCGGAGCTATTGGGATTTCGGAGTCTGATCCAAATGTAATTTTCGCTGGTATGGGCGAACATGCCGTTCGGGGTGTAATGTCTTCAAATGGTGATGGAGTTTACAAGTCAACAGATGCTGGAAAAACCTGGGTTCACGTCGGTTTGGAAAAGTCCATGCATATCTCAGACGTAATCATTGATCCTAGAAATCCAGATGTAGTTTTTGTCTCAGTTCAAGGCGCATTATTCGGACCTTCTGCAGATCGAGGGATTTACAAAACGACTGATGGTGGTCAAACGTGGAGAAAGGTACTCTACGTAGCTAGCAATTCAGGGGCCTCCTCTCTGTCAATGGATATGAATAATCCACGAATTCTATATGCTTCGATGTGGCAACATCAACGTTACCCATGGACAGTGGATTCAGGTGGTCCAAATTCCGGTCTATACAAATCGGTAGATGGAGGCGAAAACTGGGAGAAATTAGAAGAAGGTTTGCCAGAAGAATTTGGAAAGTCTGGAATCTCAGTCTCCCGAGCAAATTCCAGTCGAGTTTTTGCGATCGTAGAAGCAGACGGTGAAAAGGGAGGATTGTACCGATCGGATGATGCTGGTAAGAAATGGAAACAGATCAACAAGAACAGAGTGCTAATTGCCCGTTCTTGGTACTATATGGAGGTTGAGGCTGATCCAGTCGATCAGAATGTAGTTTACGTGATTAACGCTCCTGTGATGAAATCCATAGATGGTGGTAGCTCTTTTAGCAATTTATCAACACCTCACGGCGACAATCATGATCTGTGGATCAATCCAAAAAACAATCAAAACATGATCAATTCCAACGATGGTGGTGCCAACGTATCCTACAATGATGGTAAGAGTTGGTCGACCCAACAGAATCAGCCAACCTCACAATTTTACAGAGTCATAACAGATAATCTGGTTCCTTACAATGTGTACGGAGGTCAGCAAGACAATTCAGCCATTGCAATTGCAAGTAGAACAAACTCCGGTGGTATCGGATGGAAAGACTGGTACTCTGTGGCTGGTTGCGAAAGTGCATATCTAGCCTTTGATCCAAATAACCCAGAGGTGGTTTACGGTGGTTGCTACCAGGGAATCATCGAGCAATGGGTGAAAGCTACAAATGAAGGCAAAGCCATCAAGGAATATCCAGAATTGGGGTTGAGCAGTATTCCAAAGAATTTCAAGTACAGATATAATTGGAACGCTCCAATCATTTCCTCTCCTCACGATAGAAATACAATTTACCATGCTGGTAACGTCGTTTTCAAAACGACCGATGGTGGCATTTCCTGGGATGTTGTGAGCCCAGACTTAACAAGAAACGACACAACCAAGCAAGGGCCTGGTGGACAACCATATACAAATGAGGCAGCCGGTGGAGAGAATTACAACACCCTTATGTACCTGACTGAGTCACCACACGAGCAAGGAGTGTTATGGGCGGGGTCTGATGACGGACTTGTTCATTTAACAAAAGATGGTGGTGCAAATTGGACAAATGTCACTCCCGCCGGACTCCCAGAAAGCATAATCAACAGTATTGAAGTTTCTCCGCATGATCCAGCCACTGCTTACATAGCGGTAATGCGCTATAAATTCAATGACCTGAAATCGTATGCCTATAAAACCAGCAACTACGGAGCTTCATGGACCAAAATCACAAATGGATTCGATGATCCAAATGGGTTTGTTCGAACCGTTCGTGCGGATAGAAAAGTAAAAGGCTTGCTCTACGCTGGAACAGAAACTGGCCTCTATGTTTCCTTTAATGATGGATCCAGCTGGCAAAAAATTCAGTTGAACCTTCCGATCGTACCAATCAATGACTTGACGATCCAAGACAATGATCTTGTGGCTGCAACCGCAGGTCGGGGATTCTGGATATTGGATGATTTGGGGGCTATTCAGCAAACAAAGGGTCAATTTGGTACATCTGCGCAGCTATTCAAACCTAAAGATACGTACCTGTTTGTAGGAGGTAATTCAAACAACCCAACACTCGGTAAAAATCCAAAATCAGGAGTCACATTTGACTACTATTTGGCAGAAGAATTACCAGACAGCGTTTCAATGACCATTGAAATTATGAAAGGAAATGAGCTGCTTCGGACCTACTCCAATCAGGAAGATGAATCGTTCAGGTCATGGCCGGGAGGTCCTCCAAAACCAGCAGTGGCTCCATCCAAGAAAGGCATAAACAGGTTTACATGGGATTTCAGAAGAGAAGCCTTGCCTGCCATCGACAAGGTTTTTGTGTATGGAAACTATAATGGCGTCACCGTGAGTCCCGGTGAGTACTCCATCAAAGTAAGCATTCAAGATGGAGATACATTGGAAACTTCAGTTAATGTTCTTGCTAATCCCAACATCAAGGTTAATCCAGCAGATTACCAGGAGCAGCAAGCGTTGCTCACCTCCATTACGGATATGATTGGAGACATTCACGAAAAAGTGAATGACATGCGGTCTGCCAGTTCTCAGCTAAAAGCATATCAAAAGCTCTTGAAAGGAAGAGACGGGGTTGAAGCGCTGTTGGATACTGCTAAGTCGTTAACTAAAAAGATTTCAGTGTGGGAAGAGAACTTGATTCAGCCGAAACAAAAGACTTTCCAGGATGTGATCAACTTCCAAAATCAACTCAACGCTCAGTTAATGCACCTGAAAGGATATGTTGATACCGCAGATCCTCGTGTAACCCAGGGAGCTAAAGACAGATTCTCTGATTTATCAGAACAATGGATGGTATTTTCAAATCAACGAGACCAGTTAATCGATGTGGAGATGAAGGCATTCAACGATTTGTACAGGTCTTTGAATTTGCCGGCTGTTATTATGAAGGAATGAACGAATACGACTGAAAGAATTGGGTGGGTTAAAGAAGCTTGAGGAAGCACAAATCTCAAGAGTCAAATAACAAATAAGCACCATTGTCTAATTTTCAAATTCTGAAACCTTCCAAGCTGAATTAGGCATTCTAGTTTTGGTCATTGTCTAGTGGTATTTATTTGTTTTTTGAGCGGTTGGTTTTTTGCTGATCAGTAGTTTATTGAGATTGTAAGTCTTGCACAGAAGTGCGTAACTTTTCCAACGATTGAAGGCACTGTCCATTTACACAACAGAAGCTATGAAGCCATCACATATTATTTTCTTGCTGTTTTTTCTAAGCCTTTTAGGATGTCAACAGCAAGCTGAAACCGAAAGGGACAATCCTACCAAACCGCTGATTGAATCTCAAAATTTTGACTCGATGACCGAAGAAGGATGGGTGGCATCCAGTAAAATCGATTTTGTCTATGATGAAAGTAATCAACCCATAGAAGAGATTGCATATGCAACTAAGGGAGGCGATGCAATCCCTTCCTTCAGGACCCTCAAGTCGTATGATGAGGCAGGGAATCTGGAACGATCGGTACGAGAAAGATGGATCAATGAAACCTGGACTTTTGGGATGAGATCTGCCTACATCTACAACCAGGGGAAAATTATCCAGCGAATTGATTCAGTAGCTGGCAGTAATGCTCGAGTCACCTTCATTACCTATAGGTATGATGACAAGGGTCGATTGGAAACGGAGTTGGGGTTGCGAAGTGTGGAAGGCAATATGGTAAATCAATCTAAAGTAAACTATCAATATGATGAACGAGATCTGGCAATCCAAAAAGAATGGCCTAGATGGTCAGGCGATGACTGGATCAATTCCAGAAAGATGGCGTTGATCTACAATGATGCAGGTCATCACATCCAAACCATACGATACAATTGGACCGATGAACAATGGGTAGAGAGTATCAACTATACTTTGCAAGTAGACGAGTCTGGAACCAGGCTTTCTGAACTTTGGCAAAGACCAGGAGAAAGTGGACCAGAGGAATTCACTCGTGTGACCTATACCTATAAGCAAGAAAGCGACTGAGTCTGAAACCCGACTCAGTCACCGAACTTTATTAATCTAATTCTGCAATCAAACGAGCTAAGGTCTCGTTTTCGGGATCAATTTTCATTCCTTTCTTTGCAGAAACCAATGCATCTTTCTTCATTCCCATCACCTGCTTAAATCTCGCAAGGCTTTGAAATGGCATAGCCAAATCGGGAAATAATTCAGTATTTAATTCAAAAATGAATTCGGCCTTCATCAAATCGAAAGAAGTCCATAAGACGTATCCATAGGTATTAAGCTCATACTCGTTTACGATTTCCTCTCTGTAATCATCAAGGAGCTTAGGAATCATTTTTCTTACCTCTTTGATGGAGTGACTTTCAAATTTCTTCAACAAATCTGCCACTACGGGGTAAAACGTTTTATACTCGCCACCATCTAAAATCACCTTAGTGTCTGCTTCAAGCGACACTACTGGTTCTTCAACCACTCTCCCGATTTCTGTTCCATCGGATTCGTGAAAGACAAAGGTCGGCACTCGATGAACGTTTGCACCTCTTTCTTCTCTTTCAGGAGCTTGCTTGTAATTCTGAAACCCTGAATTCAAACAAACAATTTTGAGCTTTGCAAAATCAAACGATTCGCTCTCCAGCATTTTTATGAAACGTGGCACCTCTCTTCGGCTATCTCCACACCATGTTCCCATGAAAATCGTGATAGAATCGGAAAGATCAATTGTTTCCAACGTCTTTTGGTCAAGTGAATGCTCGACATAATTGGTTTGATACCACTCATCAAATGGATCGCTTTTTAGCCTATCTAATGTGACTTGTCCTAGAAGTTTGATCGTTCCATTTGCATTTTCAAAAGACCGATTCATGGGTTGGCCAAAACCAAACTGTAGAGAAAGCAGCAATGCTATAGTTGTTAGGTTCTTCATACTTTTTTTTGTAGCAAACAAAAAGTGCTTACACCACTTAAGCTGTTAATGAATTCCTAACAATTCTTAACAAGATGTTAAACGTTTGAACCGTTCTG
>JBDWQX010000243.1:0-7919 GCA_039986395.1 Cyclobacteriaceae bacterium | reverse complement strand
GTAATCACAGATGAAGACAATAACATCCTTGGGTTGCCAGGAACGCTTGACGACTTAGAAGGAGTTGACTTTGACGCTGCGGGTGCAGGTGTTTGCTTTATTTGGTATTTGCGATACGAAGGTGATTTGGAAGGATTAGCTGCTGGTATGGGCACTGGTGACTTAGATGGATCTTTTGATCTTTCAAACTCCATTATGGTTACTAGAAATTCACTAAATGCAGGAACAATCACTGGAGGTCCCTTCACATTTGTTGTCGACGATCAAGTTGATAATGTTTCAGGAATCGAAATAGACAATTCTGCCGCAATAGGCACGAACAGCTCATGGTTGATCACTGATGCAGACGGAAAAATTCTTGGAATGCCCGCAACAATAGATGATGTTGAAGATGTTGATTTCAATGGAGCGGGCGTTGGTGTTTGCTTTGTTTGGTATGTAAGGTACGGAGATGCCCTTACGGGCTTAGCCGTTGACGCTGACATAGACGATCTAAACTCCGATCATTTTGCCCTTTCTAATTCAATCATGGTTACGAGAGTTGAAGGAGCAGGTGTAACCTTAGATATTTCTGGATTAGAAAACCTTGGAGCAGACTTCGTGTACGAGGGCTGGGTACTTGTCGACGGAACCCCGGTGACCACAGGCACCTTTACGGTAAACGATGCTAAAGAGCTTTCAAAAACAATGTTCTACGCTGCTAAAACGGATGTGGACGCTGCCACCAAGTTCATTTTAACAATAGAGCCTGCGGTAGATACGGACCCAGCACCTTCCGAACAGAAATTGATTGCTGGAGATTTCTCTTCTGATATGGCTTCATTGTCAACAGCCACGGCACCCGCAGTTGGTGATTTTTCCGCAGCGGCCGGAACATTCTTCCTACGAACGCCAACGGATGAGGCTGACGGTATCAACAATGGAAATGACGAATTCGGAATATGGTTTGGAACTCCCGGAACTCCTCCTACTGCAAACTTCACACTTCCTACTTTAGGTGAAGGGTGGACATACGAAGGATGGGTCGTAACAGAAAATGGTCCACTTTCAACTGGAACCTTCACTGACTTTGGAGCAGTAGATAGTGGAAATCCATTCAGCAGCACAGTCAACAATGTTGGTCCTCCAGTACCAGGAGAAGATTTCTTTGTAGCTCCAGCAGGATCGTCAGATACTTTTCCTCTGGACATGAGAGGACTTACCACGGTAATCTCCGTTGAGCCAGTGCCTGACAACAGTACAGCACCTTTCTTACTAAAACCTTTACTTTCCATGATTGCCGCAGATGCAGCCACTGCACCTACGTCCCATGATTTTGGACAAAACCTGAGCTCTCTCCCTACTGGAAGTGCAACCAGATAGAGATAAGAACAGTGTTTCTACGGGTTCTGATAGTGTGAATAGGTAATTACGTGACAGACTCGTAATTTGAAACCCCAGCAGAAATGTTGGGGTTTTTCTATGTCAGAAATACACCTCTTTTGAGGTCGACTCGAACATGCTCATTGAGTGTGGTCGACAACTCATACCCCTTGTAATTGGCATATATGGGAAATTGCGCATGGCTTCTTAAGATCAATACTGCCGTAGTTACTTTCTTAAGCTTAACCGTCAACAGCTTACCGAGGCTATAAGCCAACGTTTTGCCGCTGTTGAGTACATCATCACATAAGATCACCGACTTGTCAGACAAATCGTCAAGCGATCCATCGAACTTGATCTCCTTGCCTAGTGGATCTTCCTTGTTGATAGTAATTGTAAAACACTTTGGTGATTTCTTAGAAATTTCCTTCAAAGACTCACCGAGCAACACGGCAAACTTTTTACCGCCAGTATCAATACCTACCAAGACGATTTCTTCATCCATGTTATTCTCATGGATTTGGTACGCAATTCTTCGAATAATTTGATCGACTTTTTCTTTTGTGAGGATCTTATCGCTCATTCTCTGGGACAGGCATTACTTTGCTATCCTTGAAGGTAGAAAGTATGACCATAGATTGCAAGCCATCCACTACTTCTATATCCGAGACCTTTTCAAGCATCAATTTTTGATAGGACTGTATGTCTCTTGCAATTATTTTTAGAATGAAATCACCAGATCCAGTAATATGATGGCATTCAATGATCTCTGGAATTTTGTTGATTTCATTGATAAAAAAATCGATATTCTTTTTGTTATGTCCTTTCAATGAAACTTGGACAAATGTGTTCACACTTAGCCCAACACGTTCGGTATCCAACATGGCGTGATAGCTTTTGATCACTCCTGAGGTTTCCAGTTTTTTTACACGCTCTAAGGTCGGGGCAGGAGATAGTCCGATGTCTTTGGAAAGTTGAGCGTTTGTGATCTTAGCGTTTGATTGTAGAATATCCAGAATTTTTCTGTCTATCTCATCAAGCTTAATTCTAGCAGAGTTAATTTTCATTACGAAATATTATTCGTTACAAAGTTAATAGTATTCATAAATATTTTGATTAAGCACCAAATAAATATATAAACCTCTAACAATCAACTGTCACTTACCCCTATGCCGATGATACTAAAGTTTGATTATTCTTTGTACAGAGGTTGTTTCACCCGTTTGAACTCGAATAAAATAGATGCCAGTGGTAAGGGCTTTTAGGTCAAGGAAGAAATTATTTAGACCTTCTTGAGTCTGCACACTTCGCGCTATTTCCACTTTACCTGCAGAATTCAGTAGTGTCAAAGTAGCTGCGCCCACCTCAGGAGTAACTACACGTACCCTAACTTGATCTCTGACCGGATTCGGAAATGGTGCCTCAATTACGATTTTTGGCTGAATTGCTACGCACTTCTCATTGTCCAGAGGGTTGTTATCGTCAAACCCCTTGTACTGCGAATTGACGGCAACACATAGGTAGCTAAGTTGATCCACATTCAGAGGAACACCGATGCTCAGATTGATCAACTCGCTTTCACCAACACCAATGACAGATGTGATTTGCTCTGTAATTGCAAATTGATTCTCAAGTTCCACAGAAACTTCTGTATTATCAATTGGCAGATTGCTATTGTTTTGGATCTCTAGGAAGATCGTACCCACATTGCCCGATCCTACAATCTCGAATTGACCAACCGACAGATCAACACTTGGAACGGCGATAAGTACACTTGTGCTCGTAGTATCGCTACATCCTAAGTCATTGTCTGAAACCATGCTGACCTGATACGTACCAGGATCAGGAAAAGTGAACGTCTCTTCATTCGCATTATCACTTACGGAAACTCCGTTGAAAAGCCAATGGTAGGCTGAACCTCCAGTTGACTGATTGGTAAATGTTATGGCGTCACCAGGCACTCCAAAGGTTTTCTGCGCAGAGATAGATGATTCCGGAGATTGGTTAATGACAATACTTGAGGTAGTGTTCACAACACAACCTGAGGCCGTGGTAACTTCTAGCATAACCTCATAGGTATTGTCTGGCAATGATTCCAGCACCAACTCTGCTCCATTGCCAACTGAAGTACCATCCAAAGACCACGCTCTAGAAACTATTGGATCTTGTAGTGCTAGTGACTGATCAGACAACTCTACTAGTTCGTTGCTACAATCACCATTGACATCAAAGTCAACAGTCAGTAATTCAAGCACTTCGATGGATTTTGTGATTGTTTCGGAGCAAAAGTTTTGGCCTGTTACTTCCAATGTCACGTCAAACATTCCAGCACCGCTAAACGTGTGATTGATATCCTCTGTCGCATATTCCATTCCATCCAATCTCCATAACCATGACGTTACCTGATTACCTGGCGACACTGACAGATCCGTGAAAACTGACTCTTCGCCTTGACATCCAATATTCATTGAAAACTCCGGCTGAGGAGAAGCCAAAATCTGTATATCCTCACTATGGGAGGCTTCACAACCACTAGAGCTCACAGTAACCAGTCGCACATTCACTGTGCCCTCTGCAGCAAAGCTCAGTAATGGGTTTTGCTGGTTCTGAGCCTCCGCCAACGGTGCATCACCAATGTACCATGTACGAGACACAATACTACCGCCACTTACAGTTGACATGTCCATAAACAGGATACCATCAGCGCTGGTACACGGAACATTAAAATCAAAGGAGACCTCAGGTAGAGCAGAAACGGACACTTCCTGCACAAGTATGTTTTCACAACCAAGAGCATCCGTCACTGTCAAAGCTACATCGTGGCTCCCAGCAGTTGAAAACAGATGATTGGGATTTTGCGCGGTAGAAGTAAAGCCATCATCGAAGTCCCAAGACCAGCTAATAGGTCCATTGGTACTTGCGTCCGTAAACGAAATAGTTTCGCCTTCGCAAATTGAAAATGAGGAAGGATTGAATGCGGAGGTCGGGCCATCAGCTATATCTATATCAAAAATAGACGAAGTGTTTTCACACCCTGGGATTAACGTCTTTAGTGTGATTTGCTTAGTTCCAGGAGTTGCGAAAGTAAAGGTTGGATCTTGATCAGTTGAAGCACCTTCCCCGTTGAAATCCCATTCGTAGGTCAATACTCCAAGATGCTGAGAACTATCGGTAGTGCTCGTAAATAGTATTTCGGTGTTCTTGCATTCATTTGCAGGTGCGGTAAACGTGGGTGTTGGCAGATCAGGATAGATGGTGATTTCTTGTTCGGTAAAGTTGTTGCACGTTCCATCGTTTACGTCCAGGCGGACAGTGTAAGTGCCAGGAAGACTATACTGGTGTGTGGGTACCTCGTCATTGACGTAGACAGGCATAGAACCATCTCCAAAATCCCAGGTGTAGGATAGGCCTAGGAGTGAGGGGGTGAAGGTGTTTGGGGTGGAGATGCAGGCAAAGTCAGTGGTGAAAGAAATGAGGGGGGCAGTTTGGTTTAGAATTGTGATCGTATCGGCCATGCTATGAACATTTTGGCCGTTCGAAACTGATAATGAAATTATTTTTTGTCCTGACGAAGCGTACGTAATTTGATCTGAGAAATTTTCTGAAAACGCAAGAGAAACGCCACAGTTTCTTTCAAATTCGTTCCCACGTATGGTGTTATGATCGGAAGTAAAAACTAAATTCCTTCCTTGATATCTTACAATTTCAATACCTTCTCCTTCAGGTAATGTTGCTGCAGGTATTATTTCTGATATGCTTCCTGAATTGTTTAAGTCATCCAGATCAAATAATCTAGTTGTTGTATTTTCCGCAGCAATGATTCCATAGTAATTTTCACCCTCAACCCCAATTCTGACTTTTCGTGCAGAACTTAATCCCGTTATAGTGTATGCATCTTCTTCTGTTAGAGAAGAAAATATGTCCGTGCTAAAATCTAGCTGGACTAACTTATCATCAGAATCTGATACCATGAACAACTTGTATTCGTCACCTATTAGCAAAACGTCAAATCCGGTTGCAAAACTCAGGTTTGCAATTGCAGCTGATTGATATATATCTCCTCCGGTAATTGAATTTGTAAAAGAGCTTCCATAATCCACTCTAACTATTGCATCGTTGATAAGATCAGAAAATACAAGTACATATTCAGATCCCGTATACAAAGCCTCAATATCTCTGACCCTGGTGGTCAGCCCAAAATCACCCAGGTTATTTACAACTGGAGTTGCATTGGTAAGAGAAGTGCCAAAGTCGAGACGTACGATTCCTTTATTAAAATTCAAATACCCGATAAAAAGATACCAGTTCCCATTTTCATTTATCAGAGATAGGCCTTCCGCAAAGCTGAGTTCGGCATCAGGATTTCCAAGAGAAACAGGTGTTGGTGAATTCGTTGGACTGTCTCCAAAATCTAACCTTATAATCGCAGCCGGGTTTCTGGCGAGAACAAAGCCGTACCATTGTCCATTATCTTCAACTATTTCTATTCCCCATGCCTGGCCCAATCCTGCCGGGATCAAATTCAAAAATTCCTGAGGTTCTTGATAAAAGCCCTCAAGACAGTAATCCCAATCATACTCTGTAGCATTTTGAGAATCATTTGTAATAACCAAAGTCTCTCCAAGGCAGAACTGTGTACCTGTTAGGCTAAAATCGGCAACGGGCAACTGCCCCAACACGTTCAGTCCTGTTGTAAACAACAATACGGCTATACAAAGTATTTTCGCCTTCATTCCTTAAAAAATGCAAATTTGTTTAAAGTAGTGGAATTTGTTCTCCCCTAAATCCTATTAATCTATGATAATAGAACGCAGATAACTAACGGTTTTGTTTAAATCGCGAAATTTCTCTACGACTCTATTCGTTTCTTCGATTAATCTGCCTTGTGATTCGTACTCTTTGATGTGTTCATCGTATTTCACATTTTCTGTGATTGATTTCCCAACGTGGTACTTTCTCGAAATAATGTAATCATCACTGACCCCATGAGTTATCAAAATAGGAAGGCCGCACCCCCAGTAATCTGCGGTTTTTATGGGACATCTATATCTTTGTGAGCTATGTGACGGAACAAGAAAAAGTCCCAAATCAGCTGCCGACAGATAGCTATTTATTTTTTCGAACGGAATTTTACCATCCACAATCAACTTGTTTTTTGGGATATAGCTGGTCATTTGTTCTTCAACATTTTGAATATTGTCAGGAGTTATTATCCATACTTTGACGGAATTTTCTGCATTGAGTACATCTTTAAACTTCTCAGCAAAGTCCTCTGCGCTGTAGTAAATGCCTCCAAATTTTCCCAAATAAATTAACACCAGATCATCATTCTTAAATCCTTTTTCATTTCTCAATCTCTCTCTTTCCTCAGGTAAAAAGTTTCGCTGATTTACATTAATTCCTGTTGGAAGAAAATAACTAGGCTTGTCAGCTCTTAAGTTTTTTGCAACTCTGTAAAAAGCTTTGGTAGGCAAAAACAAGTGAGAGCAATTTTTAATGGTCATCCACTCCAACCAGTTCAGGGTCTTATATTTCAATGAAGTAGTCCTCCAAATCCCAAAGTCAGACATATAAGTTGCGTGTGGTTCCATGTTCAGTACCAAGCTACTCATCCCCAGAAATTTTCCAGATAGAAAAGCGAAAATTCCGGAAATAGAGGTAAATCCAATGACGTACCTAGGTCGAAATTTTATTCGAATGAACAAAAGGCTGACAAGGAGATTCGTGAAATCAAAAAGCTTCTTCAAAATGATTGAAAGGCCTCCAGAATGATATTTCAAAGGATGCCAGTAAATACCTTTTTCTTCTAAAAGTTGCTTTTCCAGCTTAATTTCCTTTGCTGATAGTCTGAAATTTTCCTGTTCAAATGTGATGTAGTGAAACCTGACACCTCTCTCTAACTCCTGAAACCGAATCAGATATTTAAGCAGCAATCCGTAAACGATTGGGTCTTTATAAGAATGATACGATGTGACGAGAATGTGCTTCAAATTTTTTTCATTAAAATCAGAAAGGCATTTATAAGATGTAATCGGGATAGATATGATTTAAAGAGAATCATTCTAACTCGTTTTTTGCTAGCCTCTAAGAGTCTGGCAGGAACCCCATGCTCATCTTTCAGGATTGAGAGCATTTTCTTATAGCCATGTTCCAAACCGCTCAGGTTATATGATGCAGATTTATCTACCTCAAATCTTTTGTAAACGACTTCATTCACTGAATCGTATTCTACTTCTCTGTCCTGATGCAGAATGTCCAGATAGAAGACCAAATCTTCACCATTTCGTAGCTCGGGTCTGAACTTGTATTCAATGTGATCTTTCCTTCGGATCATCCAGGTTACTCCAAAAAAGCAGGATCCGGATATCAGGATCAACTCCTCATATGGGTTTCCTTTAAAGACTGGTTCCCAGATTTTCCCGGTTACATTATCTCCGATGATTTCAACCTCTCCGTCAACAAATGAAATTTTCGGATTTTTTTCAAAAAACTCTATCCTTGAGGAAATAGATCTGGTAGTTAGCATGTCATCTGAATCAAGGAAGCAGAAATAGTCA
>JBDWQX010000242.1:0-6144 GCA_039986395.1 Cyclobacteriaceae bacterium | reverse complement strand
CACTTCGGTATTTGTAATTAGCTCCGGGAAAGGGGATATCGCCTGCTATAAATGAATCGAAAGGTAGATTGTCTCTGTCAAGTGTAAACCGTACTTCGAGATCGCTTTGGTTCTTGAAACTGAAATAGTAAAAAAGACCATCAAAGGATCCATTGATTGACCCATCCTCATTCAATACATACGTTCCAGAGAACCGTGGGCCATGCAAATTGACTTTGTCACTTTCGGAATAGAAATCGTAAACCACTAAGTAGGATAGCCGGGTGAAACCAAGCCTGACTACCGTGTCCCTCGCGGCATCATGATTTAGTAGACGAGGCACAAATCCAGCATCTGTCAGAAAATTCTGCCCCACCATATGCATCGAAGCTCTAGCGAACAGACGTTTAGACCGATGTCTGAATGTTGCAGAATAATACTCCTCTTCATCTAAGTCGTGAGGGTTAAATGATTTTTGCATTCCAATATCTCCTCCCCATTTTCCATTTGGAGATAGTAGGTTCAATTCTAAGGCTCCGACCCGATTGAATCTAGCTTCGGTCTGATCTTGCTGATTGTTCACCGCTTGCCTGTTTACAAACAATCCCTTGATGGAGGATCTTTTCCCGATCCTGTGATGGAGTGTTCCCAAGGTAAAATTCTGAGCGTTCACACCGTCTGCTGAGCCCGTTCTGACATTCATTGCTCCTACTCTCACTTTCTCAGTTAGATTCCCTGTGACACGAGCTCCAAAAAGTATGGGGATGGTAGAACCGTTGGATAATCCGATTCGTCGTGAGAAAAATGGTTGAATGGAGCCAAGTCCGAAAGAAGTAAACAGGTCACTGTTCTCCAGGAAGAAACTCCTTCTCTCTGGAAAGAATAAGCTAAATCTTGTTAGGTTGGTTTGTTGAACATCAACATCCACCGTAGAAAAATCAGGATTGATTGTGAGATCCAAATTGAGAGAAGAGTTTAAGGCAATCTTCGCATCAACACCAATATTGCCGTCTGCAACTGTGGACGAACCATTTGAATGATCTTTTAGCGCACTTCCCGAAACGTATGGTATGATGTTGACTGAACCATTTTTTACTTTAGGAGGTGGTGAAGTCCAATTGAGAATGCCCGTGTATCCCAAGTCAATCGTGTTGAGATTCACCGGAACTTGATTCCATGACGAATAAACATTGTTATCCATATCATTTCGCACAAAATTGATTCCCCAATTAGCCTCGTCGGGATTATAGCGCAAGGTTCGAAATGGGATGGCCATTTCTACCATCCAAGATGAATCAGTGGCAGAGACCTTGGACAGCCATCTGTTATCCCAATTCTCTTCGATTTCTGTCGATGAATCACTTATTCTAATCAAACCTTCTATTTGCGCACCACCGGCGTTAACCCCAAAGAAGAATCCGTTGGATTTCTTGTTTACAGGATCTAAAACAATACCAAATCCATCGCTACCAAAATGTTCATTTTCCTGGTCACGCTTAAGGGTTCGGATGATCCTTCCAGTACCACGATCGTAGCAAATAGCTCCTACATATAAGAACTGATCGTCGAATGCCAACCTAACGTGGGTTTGCAACTTCGCTAAACCTGAATCTACCGGCCATTGGTTGATGAAGGCATCAAAAGCGTCCTGATTCTGCCAAAACGCTTCGCTTAACTTCCCATCTATAACAACAACATCTTCAATTTTTTGAATGGAGGCATGCCGCTGAGCCATGGGAGCCATTGCGGTAAGGAACGTCAGTAAGGGCAGGAAAAATCTCTTCTTTGGAACGAATATCACCTAGGGTTTAACATGACCCGAATCGTGATCGTTTTATCAATTATGCAAACCCGATCCAATCAATGACGTTCATCCCAGAATCTTATGCGAATACGAAATTTATTAACATAGCAATATGTTTGATAAGCTGACAAGCCACCTGTGTTGCAGAGCTTCGCTTTTAATTCAACATCTAATCGAGACTCTAGAGGTGAAAAGGTTTTTGAAATGTTTTCAAACTATCTTTCCGATGAAATACTACGCATGAAAAAATTTGTAATTCTTCTGTTTTTGATCGTATCAATAAAAACTCAGGCTACCGAACTAGACGGGTACTACGTGGGTGTTCGAGGTGATACTACCCAATGCACGTTTGACATTCGTATGAGCGAAGAAGGAGAAATGAACTACTCGATACTTTCTGAAGTAGTTAAGATCACTGAAGAAAATGGTGGCAAACGAAAACTGAGAGCAGGTCAAATCAGGCACTTCTACATTGGCGGTGCTCTTGATAAAAAGTTCGTCAGCATAAAACTTCATGACAACTATGTTTTTCTTTTGGAGGAGAACGACGGAAAGTTGAAACTCTACCGACATCATTTTCGGGCTGGAAATGGTGGACACCTTGAAATGCACTTCGTTATTCAAAGCCCGTTCAAAAATCCCTCAGAGTTAACCCCTATCCGTTTTAAGAAACAGCTCTTGAAGTACACGAATGAAGAACCCTTCTTCGCCGCGAAACTCTCAGACAAAAGTTGGAAGTATGATAGACTTGACGAACTTATTGCTTTGTACAATGAGCAAATAACAGAATAAATTGAGTTGTGTTCATCTAGGTCAGCCACTCCAAAGCTGCATCTTCGGACTCAAAATTGGACAATCGAATACCGGGAAAAATTACCTGAACGGCTGTCTTGATATAGTTTGTGAAAAAATTAGCCCTGATTACATCATGTGTCACTCGAGCAACAGCGGAAATTCTAAACGAAAACTTGTCTCTGTTTTCAAGTAGAAAATCTTTCATCCAATCCCGTGTTCCCTCAGCATAGCTATCAAGGTCTTCTTCATTTAGGATGATTTTATTACATCTTCCTCTTTCGAGTTCTATATGAAGCGATTGGATAATATCAATGACCGTCTCATGATCCACTACATCCACAAGGTAGATTTTAGCGATCCCGCTTGCCACATCAAGAAACATACTACTTCCCTTGATTTCCTTGATTAGTGAAAAATTGTACGACTGATCTTTCAAATCACAGCTGCTTGGGTGTTGATCAAAGATATTTTGATGAGGTATTGATTCGGATGTATTTAGCCGAATGACCGCATATTTTCGACGAGCTGTTTAACCTTCTTCATGTCAACAATTCATAACGATAAATTTCTAATTAGACGGGTCACTTTGCCAGCTGGCTAGATCGCTTCAACAAGCCAGTCAAAAGCCTCATTCTCTGAATCAAAATTGGAGAGCTTTAAACTAGGAAAAACCAGTTTAATTCCAGAACTTATAAAATTGGCAAAAACACCTCCCATTGCTGATGCTGAACGGACCGTTGCAACTCTACTCACTTTACGAACTAGCCTTTTGCCCCTATTATTAAGTAGATCTTGCTTAATCCAAAGCCTCGCCTCAGTTGAGAATTCCTGAAGGTTCTCTCTATTTAAGAGAAGCTTAGTGCAATATCCGCTTTCGATCATATCAGCACCCTTTTCAAGTAGAAGCGATGCAGTATTCAAATCAACAACACCATGCCACTCGATTTTCACAATCTTACTTTCATAGTCGACCGACACAACGCTGCTGTTAAGTTCAAGAATAACCTCGAAACTGTGTATTTTGATGAACTTTTTGGTAGTGTCGTCGAACTGATTCATAGTTGTGGGTTTGAGGAATCGAAGATATATTACCGACGAATCCCCGACCGAAATATTAGTTGGACACCTCAAGTATTTCGGTGAATGTATCACTTTCGCAGGTAGTCACTATTGCTTTCGACTCGTCGTCTGCGAGAGAAAATCTTCTCTGTTTTCAAACAAATTAACGCTCACATCTTGCTTTTCCAGCAATCGTTTCGTCGTCTTCATTTCTTCCCTAAGAACCTCGTCCATGTTATCATTCAGGATTAGATGTATCTCCTTTAAAGAAATATCAAGCGAGGGGATGATATTTCTTTGCATCCATAAATGGAATTCAGCTGGAATATGTCCTTGACTGGAACAATCAATCACCCATTTTTTGGGTAGGTGCTGAGCCTGTAGCGCTACCAGGTGGGAATAAATTTCTTTGTAAGAACCAAAGACGATATCATCCTTCCAAGACACAGTGTTCATTCCTAAGTCCTCGTCATGATACATTATGGCAGATTGATTCTCAAAAAACACCTGCCGGTTTGTAGCCATGGAATTCTCGAACTTCACAGTGAATTCTGTCCATTCTCCAACTTCACTTTCAATGTCTATACGACCGCCCAGAGATTCGATCTGCATCTTGCATAAGTAAAGTCCAATACCCCGACCTTCAACATCATGATTAAATCGAGAATAAAGTCTAAACAAATTCTTCTTGTTCTTTACGGTATCTAATCCGATACCATAATCCTTTACCTTCAATAAAGTAAATCCCTCAGTTTTCTCTGTCCAAATTTGAATTTTTGCTTGCTCGCCTTTGGAATGGTACTTAATACCATTACTAACAAGATTGAACAAAATACTATTGACAATAGACTTTACTGAGTATACATGTTCTTGCTTGGAGAAATCGGAGTCAATCTGGACATCAAAGCTATCAATATCCGCGTGAAGTAATTCTTTGATGTTTTCCAGTTCATCCTGTAGATCGACCTTCTCTTTCGTACGGTATACTTCATTGCGAATGTTGGTGATCTTATTTAGGTCGTACATCAGGTTATCCAAATTCACCAACACCTCTCCCACTTTACTAATTAAGTCATTGTCTCCATTCTGCCTCTCATTGATGAGATTAAACAGTCCCTTCAACGCTGCAACTGGCGCTCTTAGGTTATGCGAAACCATAAATGAAAACTGACGTAACTCACCAGCATGCTTGATAAGCTCCTCATTGGTGTGCTTTAGCAAATTATTTTTTGTAATCAGTTTGTTTCTAAGATTGGTATTTATCGACTCGATTTCCTCTTTTTGACCTGAAATGACTTTGAGTTCACTTCCAGATTTTTGGCCCATCAGTTCTAACTCTCTACGCTGATTTTCGATTAGTCTCTTACTATCTACTACTTCCTTTAGTAGAACCTCTCGCTCCTGAGTATGCTTAACAAGTGTTGCTTTGGCAATAAGGCAAACTCCAAGTAACAAGAAATAAAGTGGTAGTGAAACAGCTCTCACAAATTGAAATTCTATTTCTGGTATAGGATCTGCAATACCAGAACTCAAAGCTTGATGCAGTGAATCATACAGCAAAATGAAAATAAACCCGATAAAGAGAGAAAAAAACAAACTCCTATTCTCTCGAAGTCCAAAGTAGTGAAACGGTAGTAATGCGACTATGATCAAGATGTATTTAAACCCATAAAAAAGAGAGCTACCATGATTTGCACCTGCGATGTTGTCTGCAAATAATGATGCTATCAAAACCAAAAAAGGTATAATAATACTTTGCCAAAACTGCTTCCACGGAACTGTAGACACGGTAGTACTCATTCTCAAAAAGTTTTTTATATTAAGAATCATTCTACGAGAGATTTGCGATTGTATTCCCCTTCATTTTTGATTTCTATCCGCCCATTCACCGCCCATTCAACTTCGTCACATCCTACCCACCGCAAAACTCAATTAACAGAGATATCTAAGCGGAGATATTCGGTGAACGAACCATATTTCCAGTTAGAAATCCGACAGTGATAAAGGCACTTGTAAAACCAGATTTTTCTTAAAAAATGAATTTGAGCGGCCTAGTCAATCTCACAAGGGCTTATAATTTCAACCGAAAAAAAAAGCTATTCACCGAATTCTTGATTTTGGTCCCATGATTCCCTTCTAACTTAGTAGCAATCACATTAAAATTCTAAAAAACCTAACACGTGGAAATTTCAAAGAAAGTCGTAATCGCAGGGTATTTCGGTGTAGGGAAAACCTCTCTTGTCAAACGTTTTGTCCATGAAAAATTTTCAGATCAATACCTGACTACAATCGGTGTCAAGATTGATAAGAAAACTATTGACGTCAATGGCACGAGTATAAACATGATACTTTGGGATATTGCTGGCGAACAATCAGCTTCCAAAATTCCTAAAAACTACTTTATGGGAGCACATGGCCTTCTCTACGTATTTGATCTATCTAGGGAAGAAACCTATCAAAATCTAAGTGATCAGGTATTTGAAATCACAAAGGACAATCCAAAAATT